>CANETG010000035.1 GCA_947440875.1 Bacteriovoracaceae bacterium | reverse complement strand
CATCGAGGGTCCGATCGATGAGAAATCAAGTATTCTCATCGCAGGCCGATACTCCTACATTGGTCAGGTCCTGAAAGCAGTTGCAAAAGAAAATGAAGATTTCGAATTGACCGCAGCACCTTCGTACTACGACTTCACAACGATCTATGACCGCAAATTAAATGAAAAAAACTCGCTCAAGACGACGATTGTCGCCAGCAAAGACCAACTTGAGCTGGTGCTCAATAAAGCCGCGAACAATGACCCAGATTTAAGGGGAAACTTCTTCAACGCAACTGAGTTTTTTCGTGTCATTCCACAGATTACGACTGACATCAGTACGAAAACGAAGGTCCAAAATTCACTCGGCTTGGGACACGACTCAATCTTCGTCGACATCGGTGGTCGCTACCTAGATATCGACTCGACAGTCATTTCTCAGCGCTCAGAAATAGCGCACGAGTGGAGTGAGAAATCAAAAACGTATTTTGGTCTGGATAATTATTGGCAACAGTCGACAGTGAATGTGAACCTGCCAAATGGCTTCTCTGTGGGAGGCGTGAATAATCCTTTTTCCACCGGGGAAACGAGAAAATTTTCTCAAGAAGGATCTCAAACATTCCTCGGGATATATCTTCGTCAAGAGCTTAAGCCTTCCGAAGAATCAAAGTGGACCTATCTTCCGAACGTCCGGGTCGATCATTTCACAATCAACCAGGACACTCGGGTTCAACCGCGTTTTCAATTGCGCTATCAATTAGACCCTAAACTTCTTCTGAGAGGCTCATGGGGACAGTACGTTCAGACTCCACAACCGCAGGAAACGAGTCGCCTTTACGGTAATCAAAATGTTCGATCACCCTATGCTTGGCACTACACACTTGGATTTACCAAAGATTTTCGTGAAACAGGTTCGCAGGGGCTTGAGCTCATGAATAATTATTTCTATAAGGATCTCAAAGATCTTGTGTATCCTGATATTCAAAAAAACTACTCGAACTCTGGAACTGGAAGTATCCTCGGTGGGGAGGTTCAAGCGAAGTACAGAAAAGACGCATGGACCTCACAGTTTGTTTACACTTATTTAAAATCAACCCGACACATTCCTGGTTTTGGAACATCTCCTTCTGAGTTCGATCAAACCCATAATTTAAATCTGATTGGTTCCTACAATACTGAACGTTGGACATACTCGGCCCGCTTCCGTTACGTGACTGGTAATCCTTACACTCCCGTCACTGGTGGGACCTTCGACGCTGACAACGATGTTTATATTCCGCTGCGCGGTGATATCTATTCCCGGCGTTTTGAATCATTCAATCAACTCGATGTTCGAGTCGATAGAAAATACATCTACGACGAATGGATCCTGACGGCGTATGTGGACATCCTCAATATTTATAATTCGGAAAACTCACAGAACATCGAATACTCGTACGATTACTCGCAGAAAAAGAAAGTGCGTGGACTTCCGATCCTTCCCACGATTGGTCTTAAAGGAGAGTTTTAATGAAAAATTTTTACCTCTTGTTTTTCATACTCTTACTTTCCTGCGGTGATGACCGATTCAAAAAAATAGAAAAGCTAGATGGATTTCGAGTCATTGGAATCAATGCCTCTACTCTGGGTAATGAATCGGAAGTAGCACCTGGAGGGAGTGCTGATGTTACAGTTTACGTTTCTGACGTCGCCGGAGGAGGAAGACTTATTTCTGGAACTTATGAGAGCTGCATTGATCCAGGAATTTCGGTGGGAGCAGAGGTGAGTTGCGATCACGATCCCGCTGCAATAAGTGGCGTTTACAACGTGAACACCGCCGCGCTCAACCCTACGGATGGTTTCTTCACTGGTTATGCTGCCACACTTCCCATCACTGTCCCGGCCAGTATCTTCTTGGGAAGAACTGCTCGCGAGCAGTTCAATGGCGTTAGTTACATTGTCATTTTTCGTTTCATTGTGGATGGTAAAACAATTACGGCATTTAAAAGAATCATCGCTACGAATCGGGGTAATTTTAATCTTAATCCGCTCGGCGCCATTGTCAATCTCAACGGGGCACCGATGGTCAGTATTCCGAATAAGGATGATCGTTTAACGATATCAGGGCTTGTCTCTCAAACATATTCCTATCAGAACGTGGACGAGAGTTTTGAAACTCGAACGGAAGACCTAGAAGTGGGTTGGTATGTCTCATCTGGTAAATTTGATCGTCCTAAATCAGATTACGGAGAAACGGTGAAGTTTCTGGATGATGCCCCCGCATCTCTTCTTCTCTTGGCGATTATCCGTGATGACCGAGGCGGAATGGAAGTCGTTAGGATTTCTTTGTGAAAACATTTTTGCAGGCACTCAAGCTCATCACGAAAGATCCAGTTAACCTCTTCCTTGCGGTGATCCCCACGGCGATTGCGCTTTTCCTATATCTCTTTGTAGTGGTTTGGATTTTTAATCGCGCCGATTATCTTGGTCTCCTTGCGATGGAGTATCTTCCAGCAAAAGACACCGGAGGCGTCATTGGCATTATCTTTACAGGTATTTTGATTCTTTTCGTTTTTCTCGTGATGAGTTGGACATTCGTTATTATGGTCGGTCTTATCGCTTCTCCATTTAACTCCATGATGAGTTCTCGAATCGAGACGATGCTTGCTGGAAAAATAGTGACAGAAGATCGGCAAAAAACGCTAGCTAAAATGATGCTTGGTTTGGGTAAAACTTTTAAAAATGAGATCAAAAAACTCGTGTTTATTGCGCTCGTGGCAACTTTTGCCTTCGTCCTAAACATCTTTCCACTTTTTTATCCCGTAGGACTTTTTCTTGTTTCGGTCTTGTTCGCTGTTCAATTCGTTGATTATTCTTGGTCACGACACGATCTGGGGCCCGGGGCTTCTTTGTCGGATGTCACCCGTAACATAATTCCTTATTCTCTCTCAGGATTCTTCTTTCTCTTATTGGTAACTATACCGATAATAAACGCATTCGTTCCAGCAATCGCAACTAGTTACTATACGGTGTTATGGTTAAAGAGACAGAAGAAAATTCCAGCGTAGATGACATAAAGATCATCGCCATTAAGCTACCTTTCGATCTCCAGGAAAGGCTTCTCACGTTCCCCTTCCTCCACGCCATCAATGATAAATATCCGAAAGCTGAAATCAACATCATCACTCCCAGAAAAGACATCGAAGTTTTAAACCTTCTCCCTTTCAAGGCGTTCTATCACGAGTTCGATGAGGATGAGCTCAGTAACGTATTTGATGTTCACCGGTACTGTGTCCACGCTAAAATTTTTAATGTAGATCTTTTTATCAGTCTCACGAATTCATTTTCGGATGCATCCATCGGACTCAGTCTCCGTGCAAAAACGCGTCTAGGATTTTCAGATAATTGGAAAACATTAGTCTTGAATCAAAAAACAAAGAGACCTATTGGTCATCATCTTTGCGAAGATTTTTTTGAGCTTTATAAAACCCACTTGAATTCGAATTTTGATTTGAAGCTCAAGGTTATGTCACGGGATCTTCAGCCAATTATTCCTGAGTGGGATTCGAATCCTTATGTCGCAATTAATCTTACTCCGCTCCGAGACGCCGTGATCGATGAAGAATGGATCAAGCTCGTTCTGTCATTTGATAAGCAGAGATTCGTTTTCTTTTCGTCGGAAGATCGCGAGAGAGTGAGTCCGCTCATCGATCAATTCCTCGCACGCCTACCTCTCAATAATACTTATTCGTTTTTTTTCCAGAAAGATTGGATCGATCTCTCCAAGATGCTCGCCTACGCTCGGGGTGTAATAACTTACGAGGGACCACTGGCCTCTGTGGCGGCGTACGTGGGAGCAAAAACGCTTATCATTTATGACCGTCGGGATCCGCAGAGAGAAGGACCGTTTTATTTTCTCTCAGACATTGCTCTTTTCACTAGTAACGATAGTTCTGTGACCTTGAAGCAAGCGCACTCAGCGATCAAGGGGCGTACGATCTTCGACATGCATGCCATCCATGCAAAAGCAGATCAGTTTTTTAAGCTGACCTGATCTACTGAAAACTGGCCAAAATTTGATTCAAAGATGCGAGCTTATCCTGTGCGAGCTTGGCTTTTTGGTTGACCTCAACGCGAACAGCTTCAGGTGCATTCGCCATGAAGTTTTGATTGTTGAGTTTCGCTTCAACTTTTGAATACTCGGCTTTCGTTTTTTCGATGTCCTTGGTGATGCGATTGACTTGTTCACTGATGTCGATGATTCCTTCGAGTGGAACAAATATTTCAGCAAAGCTCGTCGCTAGTGACGCTGACTTCTTCGGTCGTGCCTGAGCTTTATTACGGATCGTTCCTGATTTTACGTTCGCAAGATCCTTGAGAAATCTTCTCGAATCATAGGCAAATTTGGCAAGCTTTTCATCATCCGTAAAAATACGAACATCGATTTCGTCTTTCGGCTTCATGTTGACCGACGAGCGGATGTTACGAATACCAGTCGTGACGTCGATGAATTTATTCATGAGCTCTTTGACCTCAGCGTTCTCAAGTTCTTCGTCGTACTCAACGTACGACTGAGTCATTAGAAGTCCCTGGCCATTTGATAGGTGTGACCAAATCTCTTCGGTAATAAACGGAGTAATCGGGTGGAGGAGGGCAACGATTTTCTTAAAGCAGTACTTGAGCATCGTCGCGCGAATCACTTTATCCCGCTCATTAGTGCCGTAGAGAATGTTCTTTGAAAGTTCAATATACCAAGAGCAGTACTTGTCATAAACGAATGAATAAATCGCTGCACTCGCATCGTCGAAGCGGTACACGTCCATCGCTTCGTTCATGACTTTTGCCACATCATTGAGTTCGGCGAGGATCCATTTATCATGGAGATGCCACTCCGATTTTACAGGTAGTTCATCCTGAGCTTTCTCGAGGAATGGAGAAACAAACCGGAAAGCGTTCCACAGTTTATTAACGAAATTTCGGTAGCCCTCAATCCTCTCCGGATCAAGATTGAGATCACGGTTGTAACCTGAGCCAGCGGCGAGAGTAAATCTCATCGCATCGGCGCCGTATTGTTTGACCATGTCGAGTGGATCAATCCCGTTCCCGAGTGACTTACTCATCTTGCGACCTTGCTTATCTCTCACGATCGCGTGGATGTAAGTGTGATTGAAAGGAACTTTCCCAGTTACTTTCATCCCCATCATCATCATGCGAGCGACCCAAAAAAAGATAATATCAAAACCTGTGATGAGGCATTCGTTGGGATAGAACCTATCAAATCCCTTTTCTTTCATCGCCTGTTCATCGGGCCAACCAAGTGTCGAGAGAGGCCATAATCCTGAAGAGAACCAAGTATCAAGAACGTCAGGGTCTTGGAAAAAATCCTTGCCCTTGCATTCTACGCACTCAGAGGGATCCGTTTCTGCTGCCCACTTAGCGTCACAGTGTCGGCAGTAATAAACCGGAATTTGATGTCCCCACCAAAGCTGGCGAGAGATGCACCAGTCTTTGGGATTTTTTAGCCAAGCGAAGTAAGTATTCTCCCAGCCTTTCGGGAAGAAGGTCATGTCACCTTCTTCAACTGCTTTCACTGCATCCTCGGCCATCTGTGTAGTATTTAAGAACCACTGTTTCGAAACCATGGGCTCAACAATTTCATCAGACCGCTGACCGTGACCCACGGAATTCATGTGCTCTTTTTTCTCAACGAGAAGGTCGAGCTCGATCAGAATTCGTTCGACTTCCGCTCTCGCCTCTTTTGGCTTCAATCCTTCAATCTCCGGAGCGTTCTTATTAAACGTTCCGTCCTTATTCAGAATATTGATGATCGGAAGACTGTTTCGTTTCCCGATTTCAAAGTCATTAAAATCATGGCCAGGAGTTACTTTTAAACAACCGGTCCCTTTTTCCATGTCCACGTGCTCATCACCAATAATCGGAACCTCACGATTGCTGATCGGAATGATGGCCGTTTTACCGATGAGATCTTTGAAGCGCTCATCATTCGGATTAACGGCAACAGCAGTATCTCCGAACATAGTTTCCGGTCGTGTCGTCGCAACAATAAGGGTTATGTTCGGATCTTCTTTCACTCTGTATTTCACGTGGTAGAAGAAACCCTTAACGTCTTTATGCTCAACTTCGGCGTCTGAAATCGCTGACTGAAGGACGGGATCCCAGTTAACAATATAATCTGATTGATAGATGAGACCTTCGTTGAAAAGCATCACGAAGAATTTTTTCACTGCCTGATTGGGAATATCGTCGAGTGTAAAACAAGAGTAGTCCCAGTCGCACGAGACACCCATTTTCTTCTGCTGATTCACAATCTCTGAGCCGTATTGCTCTTTCCAGTGCCAAATGCGTTTTAAGAATTCTTCGCGACCGAGGTCATGTCTATTTTTCTTTTCTTCTTTCCAGATTAATTTTTCAACAACAGCTTGAGTTGAAATCCCCGCGTGATCGGTTCCAGGAATCCAAAGAGTTTCAAACCCTTTCATCCGCTTGTAGCGAACGAGTGTGTCTTGGGTCGTGGCATCCAGAGCGTGACCCATGTGAAGTTTACCGGTCACGTTCGGGGGAGGCATCAGAACCGTAAACGTTTTTCCCTGTTTCCCAGGGCGCGGCTTGAAGCATTTTTGCTTCATCCATTCGTCGTACCAACGGTCCTGGGACGCCTCAGGTTCAAATGTTTTTGGGAGGTTGTTTTCGATTTCCATTATTCCGTTCCTAGTTTCTTATAGAATTCTTCAAGTCCCAGTATTTCTTCCGTACGAGCAGCGACATCTTTCACGCGCACACTTTGACCCTTCACTTCTTCGTCTCCAAAAAAGCAAATCGACCCGACATTCTTTTTTTCAGAATACGAGAAAACTTTTTTGGGTTTTGCTTCACCCAGCATGACTTCAACTTTTAATCCATATTTTGAACGGAGATTAGAGGCAAACATCATCGCCATGTTTTCAGCTTCGGGATGAATGTACGCAACGAGGTAGTCGATACTTACTTTTGAGTGATCTGGCATGAGCCCATGCGCTTTCAGGAATTCTGTCAGCGGAACTTCTCCTAAACCAATACCCACGCCTTCGAGCGAGGGTTCATTAAATATCTGAAGTAGATTGGCGTAGGCACCGCCACCGGCGATCGCGCGATTATTGTCCGGATGCTTATCAAAAATTTCGAAAACAAGGCCCGTGTAATAATCAAGACCCCTTACAATCGATGGATCGAATTTCACGTACTCTGAAAGTCCGAGGTCGCCCACGTGTTTGAAGATTTCAAGAATAGGTGTTTCGCCAACAAAGTTTTTGATCTCTTCTGGAGTTGATAAAGCCGTATACGACTCAAAGATTTTTGCTTTGGCTTCATCCGCGATGATTGTGCGCACTTCAGTCGCAAACTTCTCGGCCGGCATTTTATTTTTACGATCAACGAGTTTATAAAGTTTTTTGTTGGAAGCATCATCAAGACCGATCATCGTGTGAAAAATATGATCGACAAGCCTGCGGTCATTGATGTGAATACTAAACTGAGCGGCATTCGCTCCGAAGCTCTTTAGTAAACTTATCGAAAGTTGAATGATTTCCATTTCACCCAAAACACCAGCGCCAAAAATGTCCGCATTGTATTGCCAGAATTCACGGAGGCGACCTTTCTGCGGTTTTTCATATCGCATGAGATTGGGAATCGCGTACATGCGAATAGGCTTCACCACTTCACGATGAACTTGCGCCACCATTCTTGCGAGAGTTGGAGTCATTTCTGGTCGAATAGCGACTTTTCTATCGCCACGATCAATGAATGAATAAATTTGATCGTTAATAAGCTCTTCACCGGATTTCGCCAGATAAAGCTCAACCTCTTCAAGTAATGGCCCATCGTAAGGTTCGTAAGCATACTGCTCAGAAACTTCTGCCATTTTATGAAAGATAAAATTTCTGAGCCGCATTTCGGCCGGAAAAAAGTCGCGGGTCCCTTTGTAAGGTGCTTTATTGAGTGCCATGAAATTTCCGTCCGTCCTTCGAGTTGGAGACGCCCCATATTACCGCAATCAGCTAAAAGGTTCCAGCATACTTCTGGTTGAGGCTTGCGTTAGTCATAACGCGATTCTCAGCCAGAAGTATGCTGGAACCTTATTGGGATTTCTCAATTTCGCTATAGATGTCGTCTGAGAGTGGACTCATGTCCGTCGGGGTTGCTTTCTCGGCAGACTCCTGGGCATCTGTTCTCTCTCGTGCCCCTTCCTCTTTGAGTGAAGCGGGGATGAGTTTCTCATTCTGAATATCTTTAATCTCATCGACGTTGAGCTCAAGAAGTTTTTGAGGAATATTAAAAAGTGAGATTTTTGTACTTCCGGCAGCTGTGGAGGAAAATTTTTTAAAAAGAAGTGAGCGATCATTTATCCGCCTAAGAATAGTCCAACCCAACTCCTTAGAAAGAAGGTTGAAGTCAACCGCCGAAAGACTATCCATCCGGTCAATCCAAGGCAGAAGATACTTCAGATACTTTTCAAATCGAATGGCTTCGGTGAGCTTCTCTCCTTCGAAACTTCTCGCATTAAAACTTTTTTGAGTAATAAGGCCATGGTCTTTCCGGAGATTTAATTCGGCGACAATAGAGCGCCAGATCCAAGTCGAAAATGGATTGAGGTACCGCTCTTTTTTTGCCAGCGTTTTTTCAAGACGCTCAATGAGCCCTACGGTGAGATCAAACTGCCTAACCTTCGCGAATTTATACTCAAGCGTGTCTTTGATAACTTCTGATTTTAAAAAGAGAAAAAGATGCTCTTTGGGAAGGAAGCTCAAGTTATCTTCGAGGTCTTTACAGATCCCAATCAACTGAACTTTTTCGATAGGTGTTTTCACTTCAAGCTTCATGCTAGTGAAGAGATGTTGAAATTCCAATGGAACACGATCATTAATCGTTTTAAAATCTTTGTTGAACGCAAGCGCACTCAGCGGGATGAGAAGGAAGACGAAGAGATTATAAATCAAGCTTCAGCTCCTCTTTTGCCGACGGATTTTTTAGGGTTTCAGAGCTTAAATTATACTCGCCCTCGAGGACGTAGAATGCTCCACGATGAGGGAGAAGAACTCTGCCGTCCATGTTGATGAGCTGAGAAACTGTTCCCAGATTTGTTTTTTGAGTCAGCTGGGAATTCTTCAGTTGAAGCTGAACCGCATCGGTCGTCTTCATTCCAAGTTCAGGACTTTGGTTCATTGTCTTAATGAAATAGATACTGTCATCAAGGCAGATGATGTTTCCGATGTCTTGCTCTGTTGATTCGTAAAGAGTGGTGAAGCCACCAAGATTGAACGAGGAGACCACTGGCAGTTGAAGAATTCGACTCCCGCGGTTGACTCCTTCAAAAGGGAATTCCCCGATCGCGAGGTAGTTTGATTGCTGGCAAAGCTCCATGCGTGTACCAGTCTGCGAAGACTTGTGAAGAACTTCAGTTTTCCCTGTTCTCAGCTGATAAGAAATCACACTGGATATTCCTTGATCATTAATATCGGTATACACAATCAGATCCGCCGAAATCATCGAGACGTCGGGAATAAAAAACGGATTCGCTTTCGGGCCAAGTTTTACCGAGAAATCTTTTTCGGTAATAATATTTTTAATGATGATGGATCTTTTCTCCGGTTGGTAAAAAGTCACCCACTCATCCCCAATGTGAAGCTGAGTTGCCATACCGAAACCAATCTCTTTGCCTTTTGTTTCACCCCAATTAAAGACCATGAGCTTGTTGGTTCTCATGACATTAAACGCTGTGTGCTGGTTCTTGATCACTTCCACAATGACTTTGCGTTTGATAGAACTGGCCACGACCAAGAAATCGCTTTGGGGAGAGTCAGTGACAAATTCTTCGGAGCGAAAAGAACTCACGATCCCAAGGACACCTGGGCGCTTTCTGATGTAGGCGACACGACCATCACCATCAATGTACCGAATGGCATCGATGGCATGCTTCGTGAGAAGTTTTTCTGGTCCCTTCACTTTAGTCTCTTGTGCCAAAGAGACTAAGGCGAGGAACAATAGGCTAATCAATCCCATACATTGTCCAGAGCCTCATCGGGTGAAGGAGTTGATAGGATTTAACACTCGAGAACACATTGCTCCAGCTCACGAGCCTTGGTGCCTGAAGTGAATCGAGTGCCGTCCTTGTGACGAGCACCGTTTTGTCTTCGTTTTTAATAATTCCGTCGACGATGAAAGGTAAAGGTGAGCATTGGTTCATGGCGCGGACTTTAAAAAATGAAGGTAGAAGTTCCTCCGCGCAGCCGATCCCATGAATCACACCTTTTCTGCTCTTTTTGAAAAAAGAAACAATCGTTGAAAGATTACTCATGCTCCTCGCTCCACGCCGAAAATCATTGGCGAGAAGATAGTGCTGCGATGTTCGTTCCGATGGAATGTTGAGCGGAAAATAATCGAGTGACATATTCGATTTCAGTCGAATGTGGGTAATCGGTCGATCGTTGTAGACTATTTTGTGGGGACAATTAGAAATCTGACATGTCTCAGGGTTGTACACAATATGACACCCAGATTTATATTTCAGAAGAACTGGGTTGTATTCAAGTTCGGATGTCATTACACATGAAATATTCTGTTCGGCGGCCCGTGTTCTTTTGAGAATTTCTTCAACGACACTCGTGTATGACTGCCGAAGACCCAAATATTTTCCGATGACTACTTGTTGGCAGACCTCAAGATTTGTCACCATGTTATCGTAGCAAGCTTCGAGCTGCCATTTTTCCCCGTTATCAAAACTTTCGTTGAACAAGAAAGTCTCTGCAGCAGATACCACTGAAGCGGGGCCTTCAAACGGTCTAATGGGAGTTTTATTGATGTTGAGAACAATTCTTCCCATATTCGTGACACCGAGTTGATCACTCGTGATCGGATCGTCGGTATAATCAGAACGAAGAGAGGAGTGGTTGAGTGCAGTCGAAAGGAGGTCGCATTCCATCTGAGGAACTAGTCCACTTTTTCTCATCGGATATAAGCAGAGGTCACTTTCTTTCTTCATACGGGCAAGACACTCACGGAGGAGTGGCTCGGTCAAAGTTTGAGTCTTTGAAGCCTTCTTACAAATGTCCTCTGCGAAGATGCGACTCGCTTGACCGTTGGCAACTTTGTTCCAAAAAGAAACGTTAAGAAAATCTTGGCAAAAAAGTTTTTCCTCATCAAGGTGCGAACAGATATTGGCCAAGTATTCACGATTAGTAGCACTCATTTTGCCGGCGAGAACTTTCGCGAGGGCTTTCCTTTGCGCTAGATCGGAAGGATCACCCGAGTTTGAACTTGCATCGGCGATGTATTCATGAATCTGACAAAGATAAGGAGTCTTGGGGTTACTCAGCCATCCAATGTGGATACCATGACATTGCTCCTCACCCGTCGGGAGCTCAAAGTTGACTCGTTTCATGGTTTCATCGAGATTCTTGATCGACATCTCAGCTATGAGTTTCATGCTTTCCGGACAATCCACACTCACAACTTTTGCGAGGTAATCTTTTTTAGAAAGAACGGAAGTTTCTCTTACACCATCTTTATTCAAGTAAGTGACGATGACATTCTTTACTCTACCTTCGGCAGTCCGGAGTAAGTCTGTAATGATTGTGTCAGCGAGTCTACATTTTCCCTGGCCTGCGAGTCTTAGATATCCAGGGTCCGAATGAAGTATAAGTGAATTGAGAAAGTCAGGTTCGAGATCAATGAATGTGACGGTCTTCGCATCGGAAAGATTTTTTCCGTTCGTGATGAGGAGATCCGTTTTCTTTTTGAGCCTCGTCGTATCAACCTGAATAAGTTTCTCAAAAGTTTCGAGAAGCCCTGGGTAGTCGACCGACTTCGGTGTTTCGATGGGATTAGTTTGTGAGAACGAAGAAAAGCACAGTCCCATGAGGACTGTGCTGATTAATTTTTTAGAGAGCTGATCTTGCAAGAATCGAAGCGATATCTTCAACCTGAAGTTCCTCGGTTTTCTTGACCGTACCTTTAGAGCTATTAAAGTTAATCATACAATATGAGCACGATGTGGCAAGCTTCGGAACATTCACTTCACCGATGTGCTCGAGACGATTTTCAGCGAGGTGTTTTCCTTCCGGAAGCTCGTACCACATATTCCCGCCGCCCATTCCGCAACACAGGGCCTTGTCTTTGTTCTTCTCCATTTCCTTGAGCTTGATCCCAGGAATGGCATTCAGAATATCTCTCGGAGGATCGTAAGCTCCGTGATGGCGACCGAGGTAACAGGGATCATGAAACGTGAGTTCCGAGGCAACTTCTTTGAGGGCTTTGATTTTCCCTGAGCGAAGGAGTTCCGCGAGGAGTTCCGTGTGGTGAACAGTTTCAAAAGCTCCGTCGTCAAACTTCGCGTACTCTTTACCGATGGTGTGAAGGCAGTGAGGACAGTGGGTCACCACTTTATCAAAAGTGTACTGCCGCATGTTCGCAATATTCTCGATGGCGATTTCGTAGAACGAATATTCGTCACCGAATCTTCTCACGGGATCCCCGTTACATTTTTCTGTTTTACCCATCACTGCAAACGAGACCCCAGCTTTGGTCAGAAGAGCGACCGTGTCTTTGACTACTTTTTGGTTGGAAGCATCGTAAGATCCAGCACACCCTACGTAATAGAGATAATCGACTTTCTTTCCGACTTCGATCACCGGAACGTCCACTCCCTGCGCCCAATTGAAGCGGTCGTCTTGAGTAATTCCCCAAGGGTTTCCGTTTTTCTTAATTTTATTTGTGGCATCAGCTGCCGCCGGAGGAAGATCTCCGAGAGTCAGAGCTTTGTAGCGCTTAAGATCCATGATGACTTGAACGTGCTCAATATTGGCAGGACACTCTTCCATGCACGCACCACAAGTTGTACAAGCATCGAGTTCAGACGAACCATAGAGTGGATTTTCTCCCCAGAATTCCGCTTTCTCACCGTCTCTGTGAATCACATCTCTCATCTTCGTAATAATGAGTTTTGGATCAAGAGGCTTATCCGCTAAATTAGCAGGACAAACTGTAGTGCAGCGACCGCACTCGACGCATGCGAGTGTATCAAGTCGCATTTTCAAAGTGGTCTCTGAGGCTTTTCCGAGACCGAAAGTTTCTGCATTTTCATTGGCAAAATCCATCGGATTAAGTACTGCCCCACGACGCTCTGGAGTCATGAGAGCATTGAACGGAAGAACCATGATGTGGAAAAACTTAGAATGAGTCAGTGATACCACGAATGCCATCGTGTTGAGCATGTGAAGCATCCAGATGGTCTGATACGACAGGATCAGTGTGTCTTGCTGCGGCTTCATGAGTCCCACAAAACCTGCGAGCGTAAAACCAATCGGTGACCAGAGCTTCTCACCTTCTGGAAAATTCGTGACATAAAGTCGGATGGCTTCAAGAACATAGCCCACAACGATGAGAGCGATGAGCATCCCATACATAAACTTTTCTTGGTTCGGCTTAGTTGACGAAAGATATTTTTTCTTCACGACATAGCGGCGGTAGTAAGCGAGTCCAATACCCAAGAGAACAAGAAGTCCTCCGATGTCCGCTAAAAACGAAATGACCTTGTAAGTTGTGCCAGTATAAATCTTGAATGGCGTATCAGCATGGATACCAACTAGTTCTGTCGCAATGAAGAGAGTGAGGAAGCCATAAAATATGAGGGAGTGGAAAACTCCGACGTAGCGGTCACGTTGCACTTTTCCCTGAAAAAAAATCGTTCGAAGGAAATTGGAAATATTCCATTTGTTTGGATGGACTTGTGATTTCCAGTCGGTGATGCCGTTTGTGACATAACGAAACTTCGGAACGAGACCTTGGAAAAAAAAGTAAGTAGCAATAACAAGAGAACCGTACATCGCGATTTTCATCCACAATGGAATCATCCACATGATTTCTCTTGAAGCTGGGCTAGCGTAGTCCATAGACCTCCTGTGACTTTGCTTTGAGTCATTTTTTGAAGAATTGTCGCTGAGACATTCCCACAAAAATGAATATAATCAGATTATTATTCTAAGCTACTGGACGTAATAATGGATAGCTCTTTCCTCACAGTCGTGAACGTCGCTTTGGGACTCTTTGCGGCCTATTCGTTTTTCAAAATCATCGTCCGGTTTGGTTTACCCAACCACCCTGGTAGACTCACGATTTATCTCGTTTCGTTTAGTGCTGCGATCTACTTTGGAATGAAAGCTGCGTTTGGTTTAGGAATTGTTCCACCGCTTGTATGGATGAGATGGCGCACACTTCCTTTGGTTGCGGGAAGTCTCGGTCTTTTACTACAAGTGTTCAGTACGGTTGGACAAATCTCTCAAATGCAGCAGAAAGTTATTTCTCGTTTGCCACTCATTACAGGGCTACTTTTCTTTGTCTTTTTCCCCGGCTACGCAGATTACTTTTTCACAGGGACCGTGGTGGTGGGGGTTGCATTCCTTAGCATTTCGGTAGGGAAAGTGCGCCATCAGAAACGACTTTTTTTGAAAATGTCTCTGTTCATGATCATGTTTCAAATCATCCAGGCTTTTGATATTTATTGGATCTTTGTTATAGGAGAAGCTCTTCTCCTTGTGGCAATGTTTTACTTCTTCCTCTTTGAAGAAAGTCTTGGTGTAAAAACGATCATTGAAGATCGTTCGCACGTTGAAGGAATGGCTGCATGAAATGGATTTTTCTCTTATCGCTTTTTGGGTGTGCTCAAATTACAAGCCTCAACCTTCAGAAACATGAGTTCGGGATTCTCCCCCTTCGCATCGTTTGGTTTCAAGTGGCGGGACTCGAGGAGGAACATTTTTCTATCCTTCGTTTTAAAGAAGTAGGAGAAGCACGAACCTCATTTGAACAGAATATTTGCTTCGGAAAAAGCTGGAGTTATAATCTGTACCAACTTCGTCCGAATGCAAAATCAAGTTTCTTGTCTCAAATCACAGGTAAGAAAAATATAGTTGGAAATTGCGATGATGCAAATCAGCGTCCAATTTGGAGTTATCTTTCAGAAAGCGGCTATCAATCAGGGATTCTTGAAATTGGTGCTAACGCGGATAGAAGTATTGTTTCTCTCGGCCAGTGCGGAGAAAAAGGTCTTACGTTTCTAAGTGATACTTATCTTTGGCAGAGAAAGCAAGCACCGTCGGAAGCAAGCACTTGGCATTCGTCTGAAGTTCCGCTGGTTCAGAATAAAGTTTTCTATGACAGAACTTGTGGCCTTAAAAATTGCTCATCAACTATTTATGAAGATGCAACCGCCGTTTATGAAAGACTTTCTCGCCATGCGAGACGACATGTTCTCATCGTCAGAGACTTCAGTTATCTTGAAGCTCTCGAGAGTAAAGATTTTGTGAAGGCGCGGGAAATCTTGGCCGACCTCGAACGTTCGTATGGGTACTTTGTCAAACAAAGTAAAGACTCAACCGAGACACTTGTTCTCCTCACCTCTGGCGAATCGAGATTTATCGACATGCCTGATCAAGGTAAGAGTTGGTATGAGTTCGAGAAAAACAGTACAGGTGCTAATGTTAAGCGTGTTGAGCTCATGAATATGGTCGTTGCCAATGGGGCACGTGCCGAAAACTTTTGTGGGATTTATGATGATGCCGACGTGTTCGAGCGAATTCTTACTGGCCCGAAACAGCAAGGTCTAGAACTCAAAATTATCAACCCATTCAGACGTTAGTTGCCTTCGAGATCACTTTTCGTGATGGCGTAATTTTTTCGACAATAATCGCATTTCACTTCGACAGAGTCTTTTCCATCAAAGAGGTGGTCCACGTCGAGCGAGTACAACCCACGAAGATTGAGCACCATCCTTTCCTGTGAACAAGGGCAGAAAAAATCAATCTGTCTACTCCCTAGATAGGCAAAGCCTTGATCTTCGAAAATCTTGACGATTTCTTCAATATCATCAGTTGCACTCTCAAAAACCTGGTG
>CANETG010000034.1 GCA_947440875.1 Bacteriovoracaceae bacterium | reverse complement strand
TAGAAATGGTGCTTTTTCAGTTCTAAGTTACTAAGATAAATGCAGCTGTAAAAAATGGTGCCCAGGACGAGACTCGAACTCGTACGTTCTTGCGAACGAGGGATTTTAAATCCCTTGTGTCTACCGTTCCACCACCCAGGCGAAGAAAAGTAAAAACCATGATGAATTGTTGCCAAAGGTCTGTCAATTGAAATGCCTTTCACTCCTTGCAGCTTTCCTTCTTCTTTCGTGCGCGACTCAGAAACGCAGAGAGTTTGAAGCCGATGAACTTCTTTCGATCTATGAGCCCAAGTGGTTTTCAGCAAGCGAAAACCATTCGCTCCGTGATTCGACGGGACAAAATCAACCGCATCTTTTTTTCGACGTTAGCCCCGATTTCACGCAAAGAGATCAGTTCGCCAATATTGTCATCACGACAATCGAAAATTCCCATCTCGCCTACAGTGTAGACGTGGTTTCCGGTCAAAGACATTACTCGCATTCCTACTGTAATCAAGCAGACGTCTGGAATCAAAAAAGCGGAACATTCGGTCGACCGTATTTTTCGATGGGCTATATGCCGAGAGTTCTTGACCAAGCAGGTGATCCACAGAAGGTCATTATTTTTGGGGGAAAAGAGAGATTGAAAGCTTCTCTTGATCACCATTTCGTAAGAGTCAGAATAATCGGTTCTTACATCGAAGAATCTTGCCCTGACGTCAACTGCTTGGGCCGAGACACATGGGTTTCTCGCTTGGTATTTGTTGCAGTTGATCCGCAGGATCCCAATTATTCGAGCGTCAAGACGGTGGATGATTTCCTCCTTTATGAATCTTGGGAAAAACTTCAACCGACCCTTCAGAATCTTGATGGGAGAAATTTTTCTATCGACAGGACATACCCTTCCGTTCGTGTCAAAAAAATCATTCCCTACAAAGAGTCGCTTCAGCTTTTCCGGAAGCGGTCTGCATTCATGTCGGACACTGAGATCCAGAAAATTCAAAAAGGTTGTCATGCTCTCTATGACAAGCTGTGGACGGACGTAGGCGCTGATCGTGAAGAAGATAAACCTTCTCGGAATCAGGAAGAGCTAAAAAAGAAACTTAAAGTTCGCGAAGAACTGAGAGGCAAGAAAAAACCAGTTGGAAAGCTGGCGCGGTTCCATAACTTCGTAAAAAAATATTTTAACGAAACCGCGACCTGCGAGAAATTCGTTTACCACGGGAACATCAACAGTAGTCCTGAACAGTTTTGGTTTCATTCCTACATTGGCATGTATATCCGTCTCCACAAAGAGGGATATTACTTCGACTGCAGGCGCAAGGCGTGGGTTCAAAATCTTTATAACGTCAATGGCGATCCCGTTCACCGGCTTCAGGATGAAATTGACATGTGCTCTGATAAAGACATTGATCTCGCCATGGATTACATGCCCAATCATCTCAAATCGCTGAAGGGGAACCTCGGGCGCTACTACCGCTTCATTGACTACGACACTCATGAATTCGGAACACATCGGAAGGTGTATGCTTGGATTCAGATGAAAAATAAAAAGTTTGATTGTCGTCCGGACCCCAATAGTATGGTGATGGACAGAATGAGCGTGTTTCCAGAAGATGCTTCCTGGAAGAGATGGGACGTCTTTGACGTCTCAAACGAAATGAAGATCATATACTGATGGAAAAAAATACTCTGACTATTTACTGCCTGGGCGGTCCACTCCTTACAACCGAATGGGCCAGTATCATGGGAGATAAGTATCGGACGCACTTGAGTTTTATGCCCGTATTGGTGGCAACACCTGGAGAAGCAAAGGTCATCGTTTGGGATGGAGTGATGACTCCCAAGTCGCACCTTACGATTACTGAGATGATTAACCAAGTAGGGGAGAAAACAGTTTTTCTCCTCACGGGAGAAGCGGCGACACTTTTTCAGAATCATCCCTTCGTTCGTCTTAATACAAGAAATCTCTCCTCTGTATTCCTGCCTCCCTCGAAAGTTTTACCCGAAGAAATTCTCGAAGCTCTCGAACTGTGTAGAAGCCGGAGCGAAAATGTTTAGCTGGAAAGAATTTGAAAAGGCGCGCAACATCTTGAGCGAGGCTGGGAAAACTATTTATAGTGAATCCTTGGGACAACACCACATTGATCTGTGTCCCAAAGATCTCTTACGCTGGATTGAAATTCTGAGCGATGACTTGGGTTACGTCGTGCTTCTCGATATCACTGGCGTTGATCACGGAGATAAACGGCCTCATCGTTTTGAATTGGTTTACCACCTCCTGAACATGGGCACTCATCAGCGGCTCAATCTTCATCTTCGATTTCATGAGAGTGAGGTCGTGCCGAGTGTGGTGAAATTCTATTCTCACGCCGGTTGGCTCGAGCGTGAACAGTCAGAAATGTTTCACATCCGTTTCAATAAGCAACTCCCCGCGCTCCTCCTTTCAGAGGGACAGACTAATTATCCTTTGAGAAAAGACTCCGTACTTCGGGGCTGGCCCCTGCATCAGGAAAATACGCTTCCGCCTATTAGAATTAATCCCAATAAATCAGAAAGTCCCTTTCCCGAAGAATCTTGGGAATGGAAAAGATTCTCGATGGTCTCTGCCGAAACCATGGGGAACTTTGAATGGATCGTTTGTTTTGATCCTCAGCGTGTCGTCACGAGTAAAGTTGATGTTGGTTATCATCATCAGGGTCTGGAAAAAAAAATCGAATCGATGAACTGGATGCAGGTCCTTCATTACGTCCAGCGCATCCATGAAGGAGCCTCTCCTCACTACACGATTGCATGGGTAAAGACTCTCGAGGAAATGATGGGAGTTAGACTTCCGGAAAGATCACAAGCCATCCGGATCATCATGCTTGAGCTTTCTCGAATAGCTGAGCACCTCACTGTTCTTCACGAAATTTGTTATGCCTTAAATAAAAACGAACACCGTCTTTTCCTCGATGCGCGCGAAAAAGTTTTCGAATTATTTGAGAAATACTGCGGTCAACGACAAGGCCTCGGGGTCGCAAGACTCGGAGGAGTAAGGGAAGATCTGCCGCATGGATGGATCGTTGAGTATCAGGCGGTCGCAGGAATCCTGCTTAAAACCTTACCTCTGATTAACAACACACTTTTTTCGCAAAAAAAATTTCGCGAATCTCTTGGCGGCGAGGGTGTTTCAGCTCAGACGATTCTTCATTGGGGTGTGGGTGGGCCTGCTATGCGAGCGGCCGGGGTTAATTTTGACTTAAGAAAGTCTCAGCCGTTTTATTTTTATCATGAAATCGATTTCGATATACCCGTAGGCATTTACGGTAAGGCATACGACCGTTATCTCATTCGCTTAGAAGAAATTTTTCAAAGTTTTCGCATCATCACTCAGGTGATTGATAATCTTCCTTTGGGCGCGACAGTCTGTGAAACTTTTGATGGCACAACCTCTGAAGTGCTAAAGAAAATGGGAACCCTTACGCCGGAGCATAGATGGCACTCCTCGAGTATCGAGACTCCTAATGGCGAAGGTGGTTTCTCCGTTCTCGCTGGGCCTGGCTGGAAGCTTGAGAGGGCGCGTGTGAAGACTCCAAGCCTCATATTGGCGCAAGCTCTTCCCTCGCTCACTCTTGGTCTAAAAGAAAATGAACTAAAAGCGTCGATAGCGAGTCTCGGACTTCGTCGAAGTGAAATTGACCGCTAGGGAAAAATATGATTCTTGACCGAAAATTTTATAACGATCTTCCGATCGTGCGCCGATGGTGGAATTCTTATCAGATGAAGAAGCTCCGTGGGGAAAGGCTCTTCCGTCTGTTTGACCTCCACAAAAGTTTTTCACCCGATAAACTTTATTTTTATTCCCCTCGTCTCAAGCGCAAACCCCGGTTTTCTGGTGATGTTGAACTATTGCATAGCTGGCAAGACGCAAAACTTTGTGAGACGATGTGTCCGACCCAAGCGATTACGATCACAGAAAATGACTTCTTGATTGATGATCGTGGCTGCATTACCTGCGGCCTTTGCGTCGAGCTTGCTCCGGAAGGACTCCTTGAAGTCACTCACGAGTACAATCGGACACAGCGGTCTTAGAATTTTAAGGATGATGCATGATTAAGCTCGTTAGTTTTTTTGCTGTCTCATTTGCTGCTCTTTGGATCACACTTTCCCACACCATCGGACTCTCAGGATTTTACGGCGATTTCATTTCGACTCATCCGGTGATTATTCTTTCCATTTATCTTTTCCTTATGACTCACGTCACTATCACGGCAATGAGTTTGTCATTTCATCGGTACCACACACATAAAGGCGTGGTTCTTAATCCTTGGATTGATATGCCCATGCAGGTATGGCTTTGGTTCGTGACTTCGATGTCAAAAGTTGATTGGGTTGCGGTTCACGTCTATCACCACGCTCACTCCGATCAAGAAAAAGATCCTCACAGCCCACTTCACAAGGGCCTCATTCACGCGCTTTTCCTGGGTGTCTTCGATTACACAAAAGGGAAGTCACTTCCTGAGGTTCAAAAAATCCAAAAGACAATCAAGACCAATGCTTTGGAGAAGTATATCCACAATCATTCGTTCACTGGTCCTTATATCATGACTCTTCTTTCGATGGTACTTTTTGGACCGAAGTGGGGTTCCGCGGTGGCGATCCTCAATTTTCTCGTTTCTCCGATTTTTGCCGTTGGTGGTGTCAACGCCATTGCACACTGGTGGGGTTATAGAAATCATGTGACTTCCGACAATAGCCGGAACATCGGTTACATTCTTCCGCTCAACTTTCTTACTTGCGGAGAGATGGATCACAACAATCACCATGCTCACATGAAGTCGTGTTCATTCCGTCATCGTTGGTACGAGTTTGATGTGGGCTATTTTTATATCAAGATTCTCCATTGGATGAAGCTCGCTCAGGTGAAAAACGCCTACACTCCGAAGACTCTGAAGCAGGAACTTTCGCAGAAAGTCTCCGAGCTCATCGAGCACGATTACCGATTTAAAAAGCGTTGTGAAGAACTGGCCCAAGAGATGAACACGAATTACTCTGACCTGAAAGCTCGCATCGAAGCTTATTGTGGTGGGGAAAAAGTGAAGCTCGACAAAGCGGTTCGTGAGTTTATGGAAGAAGTCGAGCGGACTTACCGCGCCAATCAGAGACTTAAGCTCTCCTACGTTTAATCAAAGATTTCTTTTTTCGGTTTATCCCAATTGAGTTTATTGATCATCTCAAGGAACTCGATTCTCGGGATGTATTTCCCGCCAAATGTTTCCACAACATTCGTCACCATCTGAGTATCAAGGAACTTAATTCCCTTTGATTTTAAAAGCATGAGCAGCGACCAAAGAGCAACTTTGCTAGCGTTGTTTTCTTTCATGAACATGGATTCTCCAGAGCAGTATTCGCCCATGATGACTCCGTAGAGTCCACCGACGAGCTTGTCCCCAACCCAAACCTCAACAGAATAGGCAAGGTCTTCTTGGAAAAGCTTTTCGTAACCTTTGATGATGTCGGGAGTGATCCACGTTCCTGGCTGATCTTTGCGCGGAATGCGAGCGCATTCAAAGATCACTTCACGCATCTTCTGATTAAAGGTCACGCGGAAGGGATTTCTTTTCAGAAACTTTTCAAAGGACTTGGGGAGATGAATTTCTTCTAAGAAAAGAACTCCACGCGGGTCCGGGGAGAACCAAGCAAGAGGAAGCTCAATAGAGACTGGCCATGGAAAAATGCCCTGCCGGTAAGCCGCCATTAAAGTATCGGTTTCAAGGTCTCCCCCAACGGCAACAAGACCGTCTTCAGTTGCTTCTTCAATCGGAGGGAAAGTAATCGAGCGCTTCATTATTTCAGAACATCAAGGAGAAGACGCGCAATGTCTCCGGCGACAGTGAGGGAGCTTTTTTGATCCCTCTGCTCGACACCTTCAGGGAGAACAAAAGGCGCGACCTCCATGAGATCAGCTCCGGTGATTTTAAATTCACGGGCGAGAAGTCGGATGATGGCAGCACACTCCGGGGGGAGGAGACCTTCTTTTTCCGGGGTCCCGGTTGCGGCCGCGTATTTTTCATCAAGGGCGTCGATATCAAAACTTATGTAAATTTCTTCCACGCCAAGTTTTTTAAAATACTTCACAATTTTTGTCAGTGTTTTTTCGACTCCGTTTTTCTTCACTTCGGATGCCCAGATTTGCTCAATTCCGACGTTCTTCTTCCAGTGAGCTTTGGTTTTACCAGACGAGCGAATTCCGATCTGAAGGATATGATCGCGCGATTTTAAGAATTCAAGAATCTGATATGTCCAGGTACCGAAACAGAGATCAATTCCTAAACGATCAACCAAAAGATCGGTGTGAGCGTCGAAATGGAGAATGCCGGCCTTCTTTTTATCCTTCCGAGATAATAACCATTCTTTGACGAGTGGATAGCTCGTTGAGTGATCTCCACCGAACCCAAGGATTTTCGCCGTCGGTTTTTTTTTATAAATTTCTCTCACTGCTTCTTCCGCGATGGAGAGAGGAGATACGGGAAGCTTAACGACTTTACCGTAGAGTGCTTTCCGGCATTCACGGATCGTTTTTTCGTTTAAATATTTATCATGAAGGAGATGTGGGATGACTCTCACATCGCCGAGATCAGTGAAGCGGTCTTTTTCTTGAAGGATCTGGCCGCGAATAACCAGCGGTCCCCAGTTGGCCCCGCGCTGGATTCCACCACCATTGTCAGAGGGAATTCCAAGGATCATCGGTTTGTCAGTGGGGAGAGAGTCTAATTTTTTTTCCCAAATTTTAAGCGCACGTTTAACATCAGCTGTTCCATAAATGGCTTCACGCAGGCGCTCTTTTTTTTCTTTTGCTGTATGAATCGTATGGACGCCGTTTCCCGGGAGAGTCAGAAGAAGCTTCAGTTTATTCATATCAGGATGCCGTCCTTAAACTTGTACTGAAGAATATCCCCCATGTGTTTTTTGACGAAGCCTTTCTTCCCAAGGACCAACCAATCACTCAGCATACGAACTTCAAAATCGATGATCCGATCATCAAGTCTCGTATCGACACCTGCGATGTGACTTGTTTTCCAGACTTGAGGAACGTGATGCCATTCAGGCCCGAAGGGTTCTTTGTCAAAAGTATCAAGGAAGGCACAGGACTTGGGATTTGCCGGAAGGAAATCTCTTAAAGCATTTTCTTCGATGAGTTTCCCACGAGCTGGGTTAATGAGAACAAGTTCCGGATGAACGTTTTCAAAAAAGCGGTAATCAAGCATTTGCTGAGAAGTTTTATTGAGACCCATGGCAAGCATCACGACTCTGGCCGATTTCAGTTTTCCTTCCTGCCAAGTTTTGATCCATCGATACGGACACTCGGTGATGTAGGGGTCAACCACCGTAACCTCTGCACCCAGGGCATGAAGAGTTTGCGCAAGAATTTTTCCGATGTGGCCGTAACCAAAGACCCAAACGGGAAGTTCAGCGATGATGGGACGATTCCATTTTCTTTCTCGGTCCCATTCGAGATGTTGCGGGAAATCCACGACTCCTTCAAATAAACAACGAAGGCAGTACTCGGCCACCGCCTGAGCGCGAACTTGATTGCCCACGACTACGGGGATGTCCTTCCATAAATGCATATCTTGAGCGAAGTGATCGTGACCGGAATTCGGATGAATGATGAGCTCGGTTCCCTCAAGGATTTCCGAATAAAACTCGCCAAGTTTTGTGTGCGTATTCGTAATTAAAATCTTGGGTTTAACCTTCGCCGTCGATTGGGTGAGGTACTTGATTCCTGGAATTTTTTCCAAGGCTTCTTTCTCTCGGAAGATAAAATCTTTGGCTTGATAGGGTGAGATATTTGTTCGGAGAACGAGGGTCGATTCCATCCATCAAAACTAGCGTATCTTATGACAAATGTGTATAACGGACACACCATGATCTCTATAAAATCTGCGCGTGAAATTGAAGTGATGAAGGAGTCCTGTAAGATGGCGGCGAAAACGCTGCATTTTCTAGGAAAAAATCTTCGCGTCGGAATGAGTACAGAAGAAATTAATACCATGTGTCACCAATACACGATTAATCGTGGCGGGATTCCCGCGACACTGGGCTATCATGGTTTTACCAAATCTCTCTGCACTTCAAGAAATGAAGTGATCTGCCATGGTATTCCCTCTCCTAACGAATTTCTTCTCGAGGGTGACATCATCAATTTAGATGTCACGACTTTGTGGAAAGGATTTCACGGTGACACCAATCGCACCTTCTTCGTTGGAGACGTGAAACCAGAATATAAAAAACTCGTGGAAGTCACTTACGATTGCATGCTCGCTGGTATTTCTGTTTGTAAGCCGGGTGCACACATTGGTGATATCGGCGCAGTGATCGAAGAGATGGCGCATGACAATGGTTACTCGGTTGTCCATGAGTACTGCGGCCACGGCATTGGTCGTCAGTTCCACGAAGATCCTCAGATCACTCACTTTGGAAAAAAAGGCACTGGTGTCGAGATGAGACCCGGGATGACTTTTACGATTGAGCCCATGATCAACATCGGAAAAAGACACAGTAAAGTTTTAAACGATGGCTGGACAGTCATCACGAAAGACAAATCTTGGTCGGCGCAGTTTGAACACACCATTCTCATCACTGAATCAGGACACGAAATTCTTACGACCTTTGCACCCGAAGAATGGAATCCGGAAGATGATAGAATTTAAGAAGCTTCTCGCTTCCGCTCCTCACAACCAATCCTTATTTGACTCTCAAGTTCAAGTCACCCATGAGGGGACGACTCTTCATCTTCGTTTTGATTCTCGCGACGTCATTACGGCCGCGACCTATGAAGGCCCGCCCGATGTGTGGATGTCATCGCTGTGTGAGCTCCTGATCAATATGCCGCTCTCTGAGGCCCGCTTCGTTGATCTTTCTCACTGGGAACTTATTTGGAATAAGGATCAGTTCTTCTGGGACATGAAACTCGAACGGGAAGACACAGTTTTTTTCCCTCCGGTGGAGCTTCTCCACGCGGCCCTTGATCTCTACCGCGGGCGGGAGTTTCTTTATAAAGAAGAAAGCCTCCTCCTCTGTCGGTGCTTCGGCGTGAGAGAAAGTAGCCTTGAATCTTTTCTGAGTTCGGCGCAAGATACTTCGTTTGAGAATCTCTCGAAGGAAACTAAAGCGGGGATGGGGTGCCGAACATGCGTTCCCCTCCTGAAAGAACGCCTGCGAGTGGTATCTGAAACCAAACCTGCTACGAAGATCGAAAGTCCGCTCATTTGTCGCTGTTTCAGCGTGAAAGAGCAGGAGATTGTCGCTTATCGGAATTCGACGAAGGGCCCCACGCTAGAGGGTCTGTCGCTGGAGACGAAGGCGGGAACAGGTTGCCGTTCCTGCGTACCTGTGTTGAAGAATTTGTTGTTTCCTCGGGTTGAGACGAAATCACGGGTCTATAAATCGCGTCCTGTTGCGGACTGGATTGAAGCGATCGATAACGCCCTCAAAAGTTTTCCGGATTCATCTCCCTGGAGCATGAATGTGGAGAGTATGAAGGGCAATATTGTGATGATTTCTTTTGAGTTCAGATGTTCACAGAGAGAAGAAGAGGAGATGGGAAGAAACCTTCAAGGCTTCTTAGCTGGGGCAACTGATTCAGATTTAGCCTTTTTCTTAAGGCGAGCACTACAGCGCTGAAATGCCCTCGGGTAATCTTTAAACTTTTCAAAAATCTTTTCGTCTTTCCCTGCCATAATTTTTACGATGTCGACGTCTTCTTGGAGATACTTAATTTCGATAAAAAACTGATGGAGCTCAGGCACTTCTTCGTACAAACAATTCGGAGTCGGGGAGAGTGCTTGAATTTGAGACATAAAACTCAGAAAAATCTCCTTACTGATTTCCGTATACTCATCGATCATACTCTGAGTGATCGAACGCTGAAGTCCAGTCACTGCCCCGGGAATAATGAATAGAGATTTTCCTTTTCGGAGGGAGAGTTCGAGGAGTTTAAAGGATTCAGAAAAAGCTTTCCCTGAGCAAACGTTTTTGTGGTCTTCGGGATGAATCGTGACGTCAGGGATCTGTACCATTTCCGCCGACATCCGCTGGTTGAGATCATAGAGAGGTCCTGTCTCTTTTTCCTGGTGCAGGCGTTTTTCTTCATTCCCGAGGCACATGAGAAGAGTGGTGCTCGCCTGGGCTGACGCCATTGTCAATAGAATGAGTGCAAGAAAAAGCTTCATCCTTTCATTCTACCGTGAAAATGATTATCATCAAGGGACTGGATGGAACGGCTATGAAAGAAATGACATTTATGGATCACCTCGAGGAATTGAGGACACGGATTATCCGTGTTTTAATCATCCTCGTGATTTCTTTCGGTGTGAGTTACTATTATTCCACTGAGATCCAAGAAATTCTCCTCGCCCCCTTGAGAACTGCTCTCGGAAATAACGGCAAAATTGTCTTCACGGGTCTTCTCGATAAGGTTCTCGCCGAACTCACCATGGCGTTCTGGTCCTGCATCCTTTTGGCCAGTCCCTTCTGGTTCCGCGAAGTCTGGTTATTTGTGAGACCTGGGCTTTACGATCACGAGGCGAAAGCAGTTCGTCCGTTTATTTTTGTTGGATTTCTTCTTTTCGCGGCCGGAGTGAGTTTTGGTTACTTCGTTATTTTTCCTTTCACCTTTAAGACCCTGATTAGTTCCGGAGTCTCCAACGTTGAGGCCATGCTGAGTCTCCATGACTACCTGATGCTTTCGGCAAAGGTCCTCGTGTTCTTGGGACTTCTCTTTCAGCTTCCGAATGTGATTTTGATTCTCGGGTTCATGGGAATAGTCACGAAGTATAAACTGAGAGAATGGCGCCGTTATATCGCAGTCATTTTCGCTGTGCTTGCCGCTGTTATCACTCCTACCCCGGATGCTTTCTCGATGATGTGTGTGTGGATTCCGATGATGGTCCTCTATGAAATTGGAATCCTCGGAGTGTCCTGGATCGTCCACCCGTACTTAAGACGAAAGCACATGGATGAGAATGTTCAGCTCGCTTCGAAGTCGTAATTGTCCATATCAATTTCCCAAGTCTGCTCTTCGACATTTCCGCCGCTCTTCTGATTACCTTCTCTGTCTCCGATGAACGATATGTATTCTGAAGTGAAGCTCCAGTTATCGAATTCTCCACAGATATAGAATCCGTGGAGTGATTTTTTCAAATCGTGAATCATGCCTTCGACCTGGCCCGCGATAAAGTCAGTTCCATCAGTTTTACACAGCCAACCCGTGAGACGAATATCCATGCCAGAAACACTGTATTGGCAGTAGGAAAGATCCACGCCGTTTCTGTTCAGGACTCGTCTTACTTCCTTACTTGATTCCATCCGGGTCATTTTTTTCATAGAACTATCTTACGGCTAAAAGCAGGCAAACCTTGAGCGAAAAGCTAAGGTGCTGAATCGGGAGGGGTCTCAGGGTGGGAATCATGACCAAAACGAGTGACTGCCAATTTTCATCGGCAGCCATCTAGGGAACTATTTATTGAGAGCGAGGATGATTTCGCGCGTACATTTCGACGCAAAACACGAAGAATTATTGGTGGGATCTATCATCGGAGCGAGCTCCACCACGTCTGCACCAACGAAGTTCTTCCGGTTGAGGATCTTTAAGATCCGCATGAAGCCGTGGAAGTCTTCACCACCGGCTTCAGGAGTTCCTGTTCCAGGAAAACAGGCGGGATCAAAGAAATCGAAATCGAGAGTGAGATAAATGGGACGAGTATCATCAATCGCTTCCAACCATTCACAACATTCTTTCAGAGACGTCGCGAGAGTTTTATTTTCTTTCATCCACTGAAACTCTTGGCGAGGTCCAGAACGAATTCCGTACTGGATGAGGCGATTCTTAGGAGTGAAGTGATCGAGCACTCGGCGGATGATCGATGCGTGGGAATATTTTTCTTCAAGGTAACCGTCACGCAGATCCGTGTGAGCATCGAGATGAAGGACGACGAGATCCGGATAACACTCGAGATACTTTTTAATGGGTCCGTAAGAAATGGAATGCTCTCCGCCAATCGTGATGAACTTGACATTATCTTTAACGAGATCAATTCCTTTGACCATTTCCATGAAGAAGTCATTGGTGATATGCCACTTCGATGGATAAATCGGAAGATCACCCATCGTAATGACGTTGTAATCCTGCGTATCTTTATCGAGGTACGGAGAATAATCTTCAAGACCGTACGAAGCTTCGCGAAGTGCCTGCGGCGCAAAGCGCGCTCCCGGGCGGAAGCTCGTTGTTCCATCAAAGCAGAATCCAATCAGGTGAGTGGAATCTGAAAAAATGGCCTCGGCGTACTTCGTTCCAATGAACGCTTTTCCGTGCTCAAGACCTTCAACTTCTTTTAATAAACGTGGCTCTTTCATTTTTATGTCTCCTGACCGATCATTTTTTTGTGAAAGTTCGAAATCGAGAAGCACCCTTTGTGCCAGTCCATGTTGTACCACTTGAGATTTCTCTGAAGACTGGTCATGTGCTGAAGCTTCTCTGGATTAATATCCGTCGGACGATATTTTTTCGATGAGAACCCAAAGGTCCAAAATACACCTGGGTAAATTAGCATCGGCGCATTGAACGAATAAACAAGCGGGAATACTTTCCGCATATTGCTGTAGATATTCTTAATACCCCATTCGTCGAGGAAAGGATTTTCGGTTTGATTCATCATGATGCCTTCTTCCGTGAGTGCATTGTACACATCCTGGTAGAACTCGTCGGTGAACAATCCTGAGGCAAAGTCGACCGGATCCGTAGAATCCACCACAATGATGTCGTACTCAGCTTTCGCCCGCTTGATGAAAGCAAAACCGTCTTCCGGAAGAACGCGCACACGCGGATCTGATAGACCCGAAGTGCAATCGGAGAAATATTTTTTCGACACTTCAATCACGCGCTCATCAATTTCCACTAAGTCCACGCGCTCAATATTCGGGTGCTTCACGAATTCACGAACCACGCCGCCATCACCGCCGCCGATGATCAAGACTTTTTTACAAGAGCGCGAGACCATATAGGGAATGTGCGAAACCACTTCGTGATACACGAACTCGTCTTTCTCCGAAACCATCGTTTTCCCATCCAGAAGAAGCATGCGCCCGACGGACTCGGTCTCGTAAACATCGATCTTTTGATACTTCGTCTGCTCCGTGTGAAGGTGGGCCTTCACCTTAAATCCCATTGAGTATTTCTGATGAAAAGACTCTTCAGTGAGCCAGCCGCCGGTATTGATCATGATATTCCCCTTAATGGGTAGATTTTTAACTCAAAAAAGACACGTTTCCAAGCCTTTTGACAGGGAGCGCGGCCCTCCAATGAACCTTTTCTCGTCTTACCTTTTAGACTATGATGAAAGGGCCCCAACCCTAAGGAAATTGCATGATTCTTATCACCGGAGCCGCCGGATTTATCGGCTCAGTTATTGTCCACGAAATGAACTCCCGAGGTGTGGAAGATCTTCTTCTGTGCGATCACTTTGACCATGGTGACAAGTGGAAGAATCTGCGCGGACTAAAATTTAATTCTTTCGTGACGGTGG
This sequence comes from Bacteriovoracaceae bacterium, assembly GCA_947440875.1. Classification (GTDB taxonomy): domain Bacteria; phylum Bdellovibrionota; class Bacteriovoracia; order Bacteriovoracales; family Bacteriovoracaceae; genus Peredibacter. The sequence continues at coordinate 2,472 of CANETG010000034.1, read as the reverse complement.
AGAATCTTTTCTCTCACCCGATCTGGAAAAAAGCAGGCGGACTCAAGGCGATCTACCACATGGGTGCGTGCTCGGATACGACCGAAACCAACATGGATTTTCTTTACCAAAACAACACGGAATTCACCAATCGTCTTCTCACACTGGCGGCCACGAAGAATATTCCAATCGTGTACGCCTCGAGTGCCGCAACTTACGGAGCGGGTGAGCAGGGATATTCCGATGACCACAAAGGTCTTTCGAAACTTGTGCCTCTCAATAAGTATGGCTACTCGAAACAACTCTCTGACGAGTGGATCTTAAAACAAACAAAAAAACCAAAAGTTTGGTTCGGCGTAAAATTCTTCAACGTCTTCGGACCGCAGGAATATCACAAGGGCAAGATGAGCTCGGTGGTGTATCAATCCTTTAATCAGATTCAAGAGGGAGGAGAGGTCAAACTCTTCAAGTCGCATCGTTCGGAATACAAAGACGGTGAGCAGCTCCGGGATTTCGTTTACGTCAAAGATGTTGTGAGAGCGATGATTGAACTCATTGCTGCCGGAAAGAAAAAGCCCTCTCTATCGGGAATCTATAATCTGGGGACGGGCGAGGCGAGAAGCTTCCATGATCTCGTGAAAGCCACTTTCAGCGGAATGGGGAAAACGCCCAAAATTACCTTCATCGATATGCCACCTGAGCTCAGAAATCAGTACCAATATTTTACCCAGGCCGACATGGCAAAATTGAAGAAGGCGCTGCCGAAGTTTAAATTCATGAAGCTCGAAGACGCCGTTGTCGACTACGTGAAAAATCACCTCTCAGCTGAGAGTCAATTCCTCAAACTATGACGAAAGTTAAAATCGATGGATTTAAGCAGGCCATTGAGATGCTCCAAGGAATGGGGCTTGATGAGCAGCAAACTCTGCTGGCCGATATCGCGCGCCGTGATCCCGAAATGGCGATCAAGCTCAAAACGAACTTAGTGACTTTTGATGACCTGAAGTATCTGACGGTCACCATGATGAAGAGACTTCTTCAGGATATCGAACTCGATGACCTGGGGCTCGCTCTTCGTGGGGCGAATAAAGAAGTAACGGAGCATCTCCTCAATATGTTCTCTGTGAACATGAAGCGCGACGTGGAAGATATTTTGAAAGGTAAGCCGCGGGCACTTTCGGAAGTCATGGAAGCGCAGAAAAAAATTATGGCGGTTGTGCATAAGCTCCGCGAAAAAGGCGAGATCGTTCTTTCGAAAGACAAGTCAGAGAGATACGTCTAATCCTCACAATGTATTTCATTCCTGGTCCAAAAAGACCCTAGGTGCGGAGCTAATACGGCCCTCTTTTGACCTTTATGTCCCCGTACTGTCATGTTTCCAACACTCGTCATTTTCTAAACCCCTCAAATTTTGGATATCTCAAGTTGGCACGCTTCCTGCTCATTGGGTAACGCGAGAGCGGCGGATCTACTCAAGGATGAGTAACCCAGAAACGGATTTCTCCTCCGGTCTCACGATGGCAAGTAAGCCTCCGGTTTTAAAGATTAAAGCTGGATTAACATTCACGGATGAAACACTTTCAAGGAGTGCTTTATGGAAAAAGCGACGATTGAACACTTCAAAAATCTTTTCATGGAAATCCTCTCAGAAGAGGAAGTCTTTGAGGGGGCATTACTTCAGCCAGCGTCACTCGAAGGGGACGAAGTCGATATCGTTTCTGTAGAAAAAGAAAATCAGATGGATTTTCGCCTGAAAGCAAGAACTGCCGTTTACCTTAAGAAAGTCCGTAAATCCCTTCAGAAAATTGATGAGGGATCTTTCGGTGAGTGCGAAGACTGCGGGCTCGAAATCTCTCAGAATCGCCTCTTGGCGCGTCCCACAGCTGACCTTTGCATTCACTGCAAAGAAATCGAAGAAAAAGAAGAAAACCAAATGGTGCACAAAAATCGTAATTCGGTTAAGCACGCAGGCCGCGTTCTTCCGATCGAGCACCTTGAGAAAGGTTTTCACCGTGATCAAAATTCAACTTCTGACTTCCACGTTTCGCACATGGATTATCAGGACATCGTTTCTTAGGCGGTTTGAGTTGTGTGTGTGGATAAGTAAAAAAGAGCTCCCGAAAGGGAGCTTTTTTTATTGCTAGAGAGAAATAAATATCCACAAAGAAAACCTTTCAGATAGTAATAATCAAATCTATTTAAATATAAGCTATAATCAACCTATACCAACTTTTGTAGGATTCGAAATGGCTGCACTTTCAATAAACTTATTTAATTACGCAGATAGATACAATGCAAAAAAAACCATCTTAGAGAATAGTAACATTGATCTCATTCTGGATTTGTCTAACGCCTCGATACCTCTCCCTGAAGATTTAGCTTATCTCGCATGCATTTTTGATTTTGCTTCTCAAAATTTGGGATCTAGGAATATCTACGTAAAGTATCCGAATGAAGGTTTGTCTACTATGTACGCAGGGAACATGGGCTTAT
>CANETG010000033.1 GCA_947440875.1 Bacteriovoracaceae bacterium | reverse complement strand
CACCCATTTCACGTGCGAGCTTGGCAATGACAGGAGCCGCTCCTGTACCAGTTCCACCGCCCATACCAGCAGTGACAAAAACCATATCGGCACCCTGAATGACTTCAGAAAGTTTTTCATAGTCTTCGATCGCAGCTTTGCGACCAACTTCAGGGTTAGCTCCAGCTCCAAGACCCTTTGTTACGTTTCCGCCCAATTGAATCTTCGTCCCTGCCATCGAAGCAGCGAGTGCTTGTGAATCGGTATTTGCGACGATGTATTCAACACCAACGAGTCCACAACGAATCATCGTGTTTACTGCATTACAACCGCCTCCACCGACTCCAATGACTTTGATTTTGGCACCGAGGGGAATATTGGCGTTATCTGCGATATCGAACATGGTTGCCTCCGAAATTAAAAAATCTCTTTAAATACATTCTTAAATGTCTTGCCCAGTTTGTCGAACATATCTGGTTCATCATTTTGCTTTTCTTCCCGAGTAGCTGCTTCTGATTCGTGGCGAGACTCCTGAAGAAGTCCCAAAACGGTGGAGAACTTAGGATGTTGCATGGCCGTGGTCATTCCACCGAAAGCCATGGGATAACCGATCTTAACCGGCTTTTCTAAATAATATTCTGCAAGCTCTGAAAGATTACGGATCAAGGCACCTCCGCCTGTGAGGACAAATCCTCCCGTGATCTCATACTGCAAATTCTTCTCCACAACGACATCTCTGATGACTTGAAATAGCTCCTCAGCTCGAGCACCAAGGATTTCAGCAACAAAGGACAACGGAACTTCTCTTGGCTTGGTGCCAGAAAGTCCCTGGACCGTGATAAAAGAATCATTGTGACCATCTTTCACAACTGTACCCTGTGCCAACTTGATCCTCTCAGCTTCGTTGTGAGGAATTTTAAGAGCCACCGCGAGATCATTTGTAAAATGATTTCCTCCCAGCGGAATAATTTGAGAATGAAGAAGACTGCCTTCTTTCCAAACAGCGATATCAGTTGTTCCTCCACCGATATCGATGAGGACAACACCAAGCTCTCTTTCTTCCTGAGTGAGCACGGAGCGAGAAGAAGCTATTGGCTGAAGAATGACAGAGTTGGCGGCAAGACCGGCCTGCTCAACACATTTAATGAGGTTATGAATAAGTGGTGTTTTTCCAGTCACGATGTGAACGTTCACTTCAAGACGAGATCCGCACATCCCTACGGGATTTTTAATACCAGCAGTATTATCGACTTTGAATTCCTGTGGAATCACATGAAGAATTTCGCGGTCAGATGGAATAAGGACAGCTTTCGCTGCTTCAATCACGCGATCAACGTCGGCTTGATTTATTTCTTTGTTTTTTACTGGAACAACACCAGAAGAATTAAAACAGAAAATATGATTACCGGCGATTCCAATTGTTGCTGAATCGAGATCGTCGATTCCCGCCATCAATTTTGCTTCTTCGATTGAGTTGCGAATTGATTCTACGGTTTTTTCGATGTTAACAACTGAGCCTTTTTTAAGGCCGTTGCTGGGATGTGATCCCACCCCGAGAATGTCTAGACCTTTGGGAGTTTTGTGAGCAATAAGAGTGCAGACCTTCGTGGTCCCGATATCCAAAGCGACGATTACACTTTTGGTTGTCATGAGATTCCCTTCTCAAAAAAACAGCAGAATCATTCCACTGAAAATATTCAGGCCTTTAGCCTAATTTTATTCTAAATTTTATCCGAAAACTTGACAACAACCTTCTTCGCATTAACAAGATTGATGCTCGAAGGATAACGTTTGCTCTCTTTCACGAAGCCAACAATCTTCGTTAGCTTGTTCAGCTTTTCTTCCCACAAATCTGCACCCATAAAGACACTCGTCGCTTTTCCACCCAGAGAAAAAACGATAGTAAGATCATCATTTTTACTCAGAATCATTTCGGAAATGGTCCTACGAAGATCTCCGTCCATCGCCTTAATAAAACGAGATAGGGTGGTAGGGGCATCACTTTCAATCTGATCCATCGTAAGCGCGAGAAGGGGAAGGTTCGTTTTGATTTTCTTTTCTGCCTTCATGAGATTTTCGTAATGAGGCTCATAAAGTTTTGAATTCGAGCCAAGAATCGCAGAATAATGTTCTTCGCCGTTGGACTTATAAACCTGAACTTTTGCAAGAGGCTCCGGACAATCAAGACGAATTCTTAAGGTTTTTACTACTGGATTATAGGAAATCCGATAATCCGAAAGGAAAAACTTCTCGTCGAGTTTCTCCTTAAGAATTTTTTCTTTTACGTCTTTCAATGAGTGATTCTTCTCGAACTCTTTCATCACAAGAATTCCAAACATGCCTGCTGATTTAGAAGGGCACTCACCGATGTAGCTGCTGTACTTCACATCTTTCTGTGTGAAAGAGTCAGGTTTGGCAGCGAAAACGCTGGCGGGAATCAGTATTGATACCAAAAGGGTTGACCACATGGATTAATGATAGGGGATTTTCACTTCCAATTCAAATTCAATTCCATACCAGAGGTCCATCTGATAACGAATGATAGAAATAAGGGATGAAAACTGATCCCAATTTGCTTTTCCGGTATTCTCCATGAAATTCCCGTGCTTCGGGCTGATTCTCAGGTCACCCATCTGTAAATCCTTGAGTCCGAGTAGATCAATCAGTTTTCCAGCAGGAATAGTGGGATGCGGATTTTTAAAGACACATCCACAATTGCGGGTCGCTAGTGGCTGGGTTTTTTTACGGTATTCTAAATACTCTTTAATTTTTTGTGAGATCGCCTGGTCTATTCCCTGGTGAGCGATAGTCGCACTCACGATCACTTCGCCAGGTTTAACAAAATAATTCTTACGATAGGAAAAACTCTTTGCGCCTATCATCTCAGTACGAATCTCACCCGTTGGAGTAACGAGCGTAACTGTTCGGATGAGATTACCTATTTCCCCTAGATTTGTTCCTGCGTTCATGTAGATGGCGCCACCAAGACTTGCGGGAATTCCTGTAAAAACTTCCCAGCCCTTGAGTCCGTATTTTATGGCAAGCGCAGTAAGTTGATTGAGACCAGCTGAGGCGGGAAAATCATATTCCGGTTTCAACTCTTCAAGAGATTCAGGAGAGACAGGCATTTTTAAATGAAGGACAACTCCAGGCACCTCAGGTGGAAGAAGTTGGTTTGCACCCCAGCCCAAAAGAAGATACGGGATTTGATGGTTATTGAGATAAGGAAGTAGTGTCACGAGGGCCTGCGTTTCAAGCACCTCAATCAGCGTTCCACGAGAAGAAAGTCGCATCGTTGTGAAAGACGCCAGATCGCAGTCATCTTTCACCTCAACGCCGATTAGATTTCGGATCTGATCTGAAATCATAATACCTCCACTAGCTCCCTCACTTTCTTGGAAATTGCACCTGCACCGAGAGTCAGAAAGATGCCCTCTTCGTTTTTTCTAGCTGCAAGAATTACTTTCATCTCTTCGAGATGGGAAATATAAGATACTTTCAGACCCTTTGCCTGCATTTCCTGAACAAGTCTCTCAGATGTAATGCCCGATAGCGGGGCTTCGCTTGCGGCATAAATAGGAGAAATAAACAGCTCGTCTACGCCTCTGAAACATTCTTGAAACTCTTTCCAGAAATTCTGTGTCCGAGAAAATCGATGGGGCTCAAAAACGACAGTAAGCTTTCTGTCATCAACCGCTCTGAGAGCTCTAATCGTTGCCGATACTTCCGTTGGGTGGTGACCGTAATCATCGATAACGACGAATGAATCTTTCTCGTAAATTTTTTCTAACCTTCTCCCCACGCCTTTGAAGTTCATTAGCCCTGAACGAATGAGATTCCAATCAACTCCGGACTCATGAGAAATTGAAATAGCTGCCAGCGTGTTAGAAACATTATGGGCACCTATGAGATGTGTCTTAAACTCTCCGACGTCCTTGCCTTCATGTCTAAGGGTGAAATGTGTCCCGTGCACAGAGTACGAAATATTTTCGGCTACATAATCTGCCTCGGTACTCATGGCGTACCAGATTACTGGTCTCTTTACTCTTTCGCGAACTGATTTTGAAACTTCATCATTCGCATTCAGAACGGCTCTGCCGTAAAAAGGTAACTTATTCAGAAATTCCACGAACGCATCCACAATTTTTTCTTTCGTGCCGTAATGATCAAGATGATCATCATCGATATTCGTGACGACGGCCATGATCGGACTTAACTGAAGAAAACTACCATCCGATTCATCGGCTTCTGCGATGAGATATTTCCCCTCGCCCATGCGTGCATTGCCGCCCAAATTATTTACAATTCCACCGATGATGTAGGTTGCATCGAGTTTTGCTTCTTGGAAAATTGTGGCAACTAGACTGGTCGTCGTTGTTTTACCGTGAGAACCCGCTACGGCTATGCCGAACTTTAAACGCATCAGTTCGGCGAGCATCTCCGCCCTTCTGATCATAGGAATTTGAAGTTCTAGCGCCCTCTGACATTCTGGGTTTTTCGGATCAATCGCTGAGCTGTAGACAACGATGTCGGCGCCTTCGACGTAAGAGGGTGCGTGACCCTTATAGATGATTGCGCCTTTTTTGAGAAGATTGTCTGTCACAAGGGAAGTATTGAGATCGGACCCGCTGACTTGATAACCGAGATCGAGGAGAACTTCGGCAATTCCGCTCATGCCAATTCCGCCTATGCCAATGAAGTGTAGTCGTGTGGTATTAAGCCATCCCAACATAGTCCTGAATCTCCTTCAGCACCTGATCACAGGTTGAGTTTCCTGCTCCAGGGTCCTTTGTCAGTTTAAGCTGACCAGCGTGGGCTTGTCTCAGGAATTCAACGACCCGTATAACCGCATCGGAATGGGAGATCTTGGGATCAAGAACCTCGACTGAATAGTCAGCTTCCTTACGAAAAATTTGGGCGTTAAACCACTGGTGATTATCAGTTGCCTGTGGGTACGGAATGATCAGAACGGGCTTTTTAATGATGGCCAGCTCTGAAACAGTAGAGGCTCCGGAGCGCGCAACGATCACATCACACCACTCGTATTCTTTCTGCATATTATCAATGTAGCTCATCGGCACGTAATCGATTTCTGTCTGAAGCCCGGTTGGCATTGTGCCAAAACCAATTTGATGATGAATCGACAAGCTGACAAAAGGAGGCTTTTTTACGATATCAAAGACTACATCATTTATCTGACTGGCGCCTAAGCTTCCCCCGAAGACAAGAACCTTAAGAACATCATCAGGAGTTTTTACTGGAACCGGTTGAATCGATTTCCTCGTCGGATTACCAACGACTCTCACTTTTTGCTTTAGTTTTTCTGACAGCCCCCGAGTTTCTGTGAAGTGCACAAAAATGCGCCCCGAAATCCACCCAAGAATTCTATTGGTTAAACCCATCACTGCATTTTGTTCGATAATAAAAACTGGAATTCCTTGAAGAAACCCAGCGAGGAGTGTCGGCCCACAAACGTATCCACCAGCACCGACGATGAACTCTGGTCTTTTCCTCATGAAGGAAACAAAAATCTCTATAAAACTCAAAAAATTCATAATGATGTTTTTTAAAAGCTCAATAGGATTATTTGTGCGAAGGGGTTTTGAATCAAGATGTCGGACAGGTAGTCCTTGAAATAACTTGTAATCGAGCGCGCGCTTTCCGGTGAGATACTTTATTTGATAATCTTTTTCTTTTAAAGCTTCACCAACTGCAAGCGCAGCATTGATGTGCCCGCCGGTACCGCCAGCAACGAGGACTGCAAATTTCATAAATTAATTAGCGAATGCACTTCTAAGTGCACGGACAGGAGATTGCTTGCCTTTTTCTTTAACCGCTTTTACATCACTCGGATGAATTTTAATGCAGGCAAAGACGAGTCCCAGAGCAGCGAGATTCGCTACCATGGATGAGCCGCCGTAGCTAATAAATGGAAGATTCAAACCTTTGGTCGGTAGAACACCAAGAACAACTCCCATGTTGAGGAAAGCTTGGAATCCGATGGCAAAAACGATCGAAGACACCATGATTCCACCGACTCGAGATTTAAGTGAAATAGCTATTTTAAATCCGATAAAGATAAAACTTACAAATGCCATCGCTGTGAAAAACACACCGATAAATCCAAGCTCTTCTCCAACGACCGAAAAAATAAAATCGTTGTAAGCCTCAGGCAGATAGAACAGCTTTTCATTCGAGTTTCCGAGACCTTGCCCAAAAAAGGATCCATTCGCAAAAGCGAGAAACGATTGGATGATTTGAAATCCAGAACCGCGCGGATCTGCCCACGGATCGAGGAAAGCGAGAATGCGCTTCATCCGATAAGGAGCTGCAACTAAAATTCCAGCAGCTCCAACGAATCCGAGAATAACAAAAGAATAAAAATACTTTCTTGGGAACGAACTTAAGAAGCAAATAAATCCGATGATCATGGAAGCAATAAAAAATGTACCGAAATCTGGCTGAAGAACAAACACTGCCAGTGGATAAACGAGGCCAGATAGATACAGTGCTTTCTGTTTCGGTGAATACGTATTGAAGTTTTCGAAATAACGAATCGCTGCCAGCATCAATGTGAACTTAATAAACTCACCCGGCTGCAGGTTCATGAACCCAAGATTTAACCATCGACGAGAACCTTTCATCACCACACTAAGACCTGGAACGAGGGTGAGTGTAAGGAGCACACAGAAGGCAGCGTTGATTTTGTATGAATGCTTATACAGATAGATAATTTTGAGCTTTGAGAATACGAAAGCAACAGTGAGTCCGAGTAGAGTGTAAATGAGCTGCTTGGTAAGAAGAAAGTAACTAGATCCCATGTTTTCAGTAGCGTGCATGTAGCTCGCTGAAAACACCATAATCAACCCGAAAAGTACGAGGAAGAACACGTTGATCATGAAGTAGGTAGTTAACTTTTCTAGTCTGCTATTTTGGTCTGACATATCTCACCGAAAGTAGGTTTTCTATCAGTGTAACGCGAGATTTAAATTTTGGTAAAAAAAAGGCCCGCCAAAGCGAGCCTTTTTGAGAATCATAACTGGAAAATGAGCTTTTTGTAGTAGTTCCCTTTTTCTTCAAAATCTCTAAAAACGTCAGAACTGTCATTACCGGGACAAAGAAGGACGGTGTCACCGGTTCTTGATTTCTGATAAGCCAGAAGAACGGCCTCATCAAAGGATCCAACCAGATAAGTCTGTGTGACATCACCAAGAACTCGGTTCATCGTTTCTTTCACTTCTCCAACCAGAACAAGAACGCGAACTTTCTCACGGATAATATTGGCGTATTTATCGAAAGGGATACCTTCTATTTCTTTACCACCTGCTATGAGAATCACTGGATCCTTAAAAGCCTCAAGAGAAACTTTTAATTCATCCATCGTCTCTGACTTAGAGTCGTTGTAAAATCGAACGCCGTTTTTCTCTACTACGAACTCAAGACGGTGAGGAATTCCTGGGAATTTTTCAATACAATGCTGAATAGCATCGTCTGAAACTTTGAGTGCCTTACAAGCAGTCATTGCGGCCATGAGGTTCTCACGGTTATTTACACCCACGATTCTCATGTCCGTTACTTTGAACTCAGAGTGATAGTGGATATTAGAATGGATCCGTTTATCGTGGAAATGTGTGCCCTGAATTTCAGCGATGACACCCATCGTGACGAAGGACTTGCGCGAATACCAGAATGTCTGTGCCTGAGCTGAACGAAGAACAGAATTTGAGGCAAGCTTATCGAAGTTTACTACGAGATAATTTTCTGGACCAAGATTTCTTGCCACCTTGAGAGCGGTATCAAGATATTCCGCAGAAGACTTGAATCGACCGAGAAGATTTTTTTCTTCAAGGTTCGGATAGACCGCGAGCACCGGTTTGAAATTATCGATTGTCTGAAGCTGTTGCGGTGAAACTTCAACGACGACGTAATCAATCTCTTCTTTGTTCGGCAGCGACAGAAAGTTGATAAACGGCTCATCCGAAGTACCACCAACAAAGACGTTCTTCTTATCTACTTTGAGCGTAAAACCGATCATGTGCGAAGTGATGGTTCTTCCATGAGATCCACAAACTGCGATGACAGGTTTTTTGCAATTCTCGTAGGCAAAAGCAAAATCAGAACAAACTTTTCTTCCGTGCTCTCTCGCCACGCGAAGCTGCGGAAGGTTCGGGTCAACATTGGATGAATAAACGATGAGATCTGCTTCGATGAAATCTTCATCTTTATGCTCACCCAAAGTCATTTGCGGTGTCGGATTAATTTTCTTCAAGCGCTTCACTTGCTTGTTCAAGTCGAAGATCGGCTTCATGTCTGTAACTTTTATGTCACATCCTATCTGAGTGAAGAGGTGGACGAGGGCGAAGCCGGTCTTACCAAGACCAACGACGAGAACCTTCTTTCCTTTATACTGTTCCATAGAGACTCCTTATCTTAATTTCAGTGTAGCAAGTGCAAGAATTGCAAATATTAAACTCACAATCCAGAAACGAACGATGACCTTGGTTTCAGGCCATCCCAATAATTCAAAGTGGTGATGGATGGGTGCCATTTTAAAAATCCGCTTTCCGCGTGTTTTAAAAGATGCCACTTGTAAAATAACCGAAACGGCTTCGATCACAAAAATTCCACCGATAAGAACGAACAAAAATTCGTTCTTCGTAAGGACTGCAATCGTACCGAGACAGCCGCCGAGTGAGAGTGAGCCAACGTCACCCATGAAAACTTCAGCAGGATAAGCGTTATACCAAAGAAAGCCGACACCGGCACCGATAAGTGCGCCGGAGAGAACTAAAAGTTCACCGACATCAGGGACGTGTGGAATAAAAAGATATTCTGATATTTCAATGTGACCAGAGACGTAGGCAAGGACACCAAGAGTTGCGGCGGAAATAATCGTGGGTCCAATCGCGAGACCATCGAGGCCATCGGTCAGGTTGAGCGCATTCGAAGATCCAACGATGACGAATGCTGCAAACGGAACATACCACCAGCCGAGATCGATCAATTCACTTTTAAAGAATGGGAAATAAAGTTTAGAGTCGGTCACATTAAATTTTATCATGACGTAAGAAGCAAGAAGCGCCGTGGAAAACTGCCAAAGAAGCTTTTGTTTTGCGTTCACACCTTTCGTGTTCTTTTTTAGTATTTTTAGATAGTCATCTAGCCCACCAAGAAAGAAAAATGAAATGGTAACAAATAGCGTGATGAGAAATGGAAAGGAAACGAAGTTACCGCAAATCGCACAAGCAATGACAGCACTCCCAAGAATGAAGACTCCTCCAAAAGTTGGTGTGCCTTTTTTCTTTTTGTGAGATTCAGGACCTTCGTCACGGATAATTTGCCCAAATTGACGAAGTTTCATGTACGCGATGAAGCGTTTACCCCAGAAAATGGAAACGATTGTAGCGATTAGAAATGCAAGAAAAGACCTGAAAGTAATGTACTTAAAGATATTCAATAGATGGCTTGATTGACTCATCGGGTAAAGCCAATGATACAGCATGTTTATCCCTTCAAAAAAGATAAACTTAAGTTATAGCGAAGAGAGACTCCAATTGTAAAGAGCGCGCGGCTTATTTCGTGATTTTGGCCGGAGCATTGGCCCTGATTAGTGAGCGCTAACCTTTAAGTCAAACAGCGTCTCTAATTGAACACCTCGCGAGCCTTTGATGAAATGGATCGAAAACGTCCTCAGGCATTGACCGCGATACTCTTCTTTAAACTGAGAACTTCCTTCTCGGGACTGCGCTTCAGGAAATCCTCTTAGATAGAAACTTGAAAAACGACCAACAAAATAGGCGTTTTCAAAACCTAGTTCTTTCACGAGTCGACCAATGTCTTCATGATACTTGGGAGTATTATCTCCCAGTTCATACATATCACCAAGAACAACACACGCATCGCTTAAGGGAACACCTTTTGTTATTAGGCTTTCTTTGAATCCAAGAAGCGCTGCTTTTACTGATGAAGGATTTGCATTGTAGGCATCAAGAAAAACCTCTTTACCTTCGTAGTTCATCCACTGCGAACGATTGGCGGTGGGTTTAAATGATGAAGCAGCTTCCGTAAGTTTTCCCTCACGTTCTGGAAAAAAGTGTATCGCAATGAAAAGACATGTAATGAGGTTGAGCTTATTATGCTTACCCGTGATGTGATCATTTTTTACAACGAGAGTTTTACCCTGGTACAAAATGCTCGCGCCATTTTCAAGAACAGTAATGTGAGCATCGGCTTCGGAATTCTCTCCATAAGTAATTGATCCGGGTGTTTTTTCGAATGTTTTGAGAAAGAGATCATCCTTATTGATGAGGTAGAATCCTTTTCCATTTGTTTCTGATTTTACAACGTAATAGAGGAGTCCTTCTTCAATAAAAACCTCTTTCTCAGATCCAAAAAACTCCAGGTGAGTCGCTCCGATATTAGTTGTCAGTCCCGCGTTCGGAACGGCGATATCACAGAGTGTTTTTATTTCCCCTGGATGATTACTCCCGAGTTCGAGGACGACGAAATTCATCTCTGCAGAAACTTGGAAAAGAGTAAGCGGAACGCCGAGATGGTTATTATTATTCATTTGAGTAGAAGTAACTCGCCCTGGAAATACGCTCGAGAGTATATGAGAGAGCATTTCTTTGTGAGTTGTTTTTCCATTCGATCCGGAAATGGCGAAGACAGTATTCTTCGGATCCTTTGATTTCCATTCCACAATATGATGATGAGAATATTCCTGAAGAAATGTAACCGCATCAGTAACGGGAATAAACTCAGTGCTTTTGTATTTCATGTTTAGAGACCGGACCCTCTCATCATTCTCTGAGTTTTTCTGGTAGACAACTAGGGGACAGCCTTGGTCCAGAAGGGAGTTGATTACGTCGAGCGGATTTACCTTCGTTCCAGGGATCGCAACGAAAACTGATGGGTGTTGATATTTTCTGGTGTCAGTACAAAAGGGCATTGACCCATTCGGACGAGAGGGTTGTTTCAAAACAGACGGGCATTTTGAAAAATGAGAAAGGCTTATCATGGCTGGTTCCTTATCAAGAAATCATCGACTTCTTTGATGTCACTGTAAGGGTATTTGATACCGTTTATGAGAATATAGTCCTCGTGACCTTTGCCGGCCAAAAGTAGGACTTCTTTTTCATGTATCTCAAGGAAAGCAATCTTTACCGCTTCCCTACGATCGACAATTTTTCGGGGTGTGAGGCGACGAAAACCTTTTACTATATCTCCCATGATTCTTTCAGGATCTTCACTTCTAGGGTTATCACTTGTGACATAGACCTCGTCAGCGAATTCGTCAACCACTGCACCCATGAGAGGTCTTTTGGTTCGGTCACGGTCACCTCCGCAGCCGAAGAGAACTTTTAATTTATGATCCGGAAAAGATTTTTTGATCCCGCGACAAATATTTAATAGAGCATCAGGAGTGTGGGCGAAATCAACAACCAGAAAATTCGACTTGAAGCTCCGAATGTAAAATCTTCCCTCTGGTGAAGTGAGATCATTAAAATCGACTTCTAACTTCACCCGAAAAACTGATTCAATCAGCGCGTGAGCAACTTCAAGGTTGTCGCGATTAAACTGGGTACTAAAAAATAGTGGGAGATTTTCTTGGAGCTCCGGAGCAACAGTCGTTCGGTCTGAAATAGACGTCAGTTTTTTTAATAAATCCTTCTGGGAATGAGGAACAAAAAGCTTTCCCTCTAGCCTTAGTTGCTTAAAAAGAAGTGCCTTCGCTTCAAAATAAGATTCCATCGTTTTATGATAATCGAGATGATCCTGCGAGAATGACAGCCAGCCGCAGCCATCGAATTCAATGCCAAATAATCTTTCCTGAAGGAGCGCATGAGAGCTTGCCTCCATGACACAGAAATCTTTACCGTTTCCGAAAATATGAAGAAATTTTCTTAAATCGATGAGACATGGAGAAGTTAATCCGAAATCAAGAATCTGTTTTTGATATTCCCTAACTCCGAGAGTACCAATCGAAATCCCCTTCTTGCCTGCGAAGTGACCTAGCTGAAGAACGAGGTCTGTTGTTGTGGTTTTCCCGTTCGTACCTGTGATGCCTATCATTTTCAATAGCGGCAAGGGGTAGATCTTGTCGAGTACTGCTTTTTGAGTTTTTGGCCAATCCGATTCGTCTAATACGGTGGAATTCTCTGGCAAAGAAGAATGAGCGGCATTCACAACCAGCCACTTAAATTTTGCGGTTTTAATCCGCTGGCCGAAAGTTTGGCGAGCTTTTTCATTATCTCCAATACGATAAAACAATAAATCGGTCTCTTGGCAGTCTTCCACTTTCCAGTGAATGTCTTTTATTTGCGATAGGATCTTCTCACTCAACATAAGTCGGTGCTTCGAAAGTGAGTCTGATATTATTCACTCCCGAAAGAGCAGTTCCCGCAGGAATAGACTGCGATTTCACAACACCAAATCCATTCATGTGAAGCTGAAGGCTCCTTTCTTGAGCAAGCTGCAGAGCACTTTGTTTGTCCATACCTAGGAAGTCTGGCATAAACCCGGGGGCAAAAGATTTTGTTACGGAAGCCTGGGTGCTATGAATTTCGTCGAGATTTTCTTTATTTGATTTTTCGTCGTAACGGGCAAACTGAGCAAAGTCTTTTTTCTTATAAAGAATGTACTGAGTTATTTTTTTAAAAATTGGTGCTGCGACAGGGCCGCCGTAATACCCATTTGCCGTGGGATGATCGACGTAAGCAAGGACAACGAATTTTTTATTCACGTTCACGGGAAATCCGATGAAGCTCGCGACATACCCAGAGTATCCACCGTTTGCGACTCTTTGGGCTGTCCCTGTTTTGCCTGCGATTTCGTAGTGAGGGATTCTCGCCTCGTCCCCAGTCCCTTCATTGACCACACCGATGAGCATCTTCGTCAGTGCTTCGGCAGTTTCTGATGAGATGACTCTGTTCTCCGGTTTCAGTTGAGATTTATCGTTTCGAAGGAGAGTTGGTTTGACCAGATACCCTCCGTTGGCAATGACCGCGTAAGATCTCAGCATTTGCATCGCAGTTGTAGCAACACCCTGACCGAAACTTATATTGGAAAGAGTTAAGGGGCGTACTTTATCCTTGGCCTTGTAACTGAGAATCCCTTTGGACTCTCCCGAAACTTCGATCCCAGTCTTCTGACCAATCTGAAACTTATCCATCGTTTCGCGAAGGCGCGGATACTTTAAGCTGAAAGCAATTTTCGTCGTTCCAACGTTAGAACTAAATTTAAGAATGTCTGAAACAGAAAGCCACTCGAACTTTTCATGGGTCTCTGCTTCAGAGACCCAATGGTTTTGAACTTTAATTCTTCCGTATTCACAGAAAAACTTTGTCTCTGGTTTTGCCACTTTGTGCTCGAGCGCAGATGCAACTGTGAGCGTTTTAAAAATTGATCCTGGCTCCCAGGGATCGGTCACAAAGGCTAGCTTCCGATTCTCTGTAGGAAAGTGGTTTGCTCTGTTAGGATCAAAAGTTGGGTAATTCGCAATCGCCAGTATTTCACCTGTCTCTGCATCCATGACACCCGCACCACCGCGGAAACCCTGATGATGTATCACGGCCTCTTTCAGATAACTTTCTAGCGCACCTTGGATATCTTTATCAATCGCGAGGTGAACGTCAGGGGCAACTCGTTCAGAAGCTTTGGATTCGTACTTAATCGGTCTGCCCTTAGCGTCGCGAATATATTTCACAATCTGTGGCTCTCCGCGAAGCTCTTTGTTTCTACTCGCCTCAATTCCGGCGAGGCCTTTACTGTCCATGCCCACAAAACCTATTGTCTGTGCGAGCAAGTCTTTGTTCGGATAAACGCGCTCCGAATGCGACTCTACGAAAATACCTTCGAGTTTTTTTATTTTTCTAAGCTGATCTTCAGAGAGATGGATTTTCCGGGCCAGCCAAGTGTACTTCTTTCTCTTCTCAACTAGAGAGCGTAGCTTTTGGTATGGAAGTTCTGGCACGGCCTTGGAGAGGCTCCGTAATTTTCCGTAAAATTCATTGTTTTTATTTCTGGGGAT
Source organism: Bacteriovoracaceae bacterium (assembly GCA_947440875.1). Classification (GTDB taxonomy): domain Bacteria; phylum Bdellovibrionota; class Bacteriovoracia; order Bacteriovoracales; family Bacteriovoracaceae; genus Peredibacter. Next base: position 2,106 of record CANETG010000033.1, on the reverse strand, counting down.
AGTGAAGAGATTGTAGACGTGAACGTTAATTGCTAGTGGGTTTCCGTTTCGATCGACAATATTTCCGCGATTCGGATACTCTTTCACTTCTCGAATAAATTGTGACTTGGCATACGCAAGAAGCTTTTGCTTATTCACGACCTGAATGTAGAAAGCTTTACTCACGACAATCGCGAACAGAAAACAAAAAACTATAAAGCTAAAAAAAATTTTATTCTTCATTGTGCCTAAGGAATAAGGATGATTTGTTCTGGGCCTGGTTCCTTAAGATCATATCTGACAGCAAATTCTCTCAACCTAGAGACGGACATTTCGCGAGCACGCTGCGCTTTGAGTTCTTTATTTCTGATGATGGCTTTTTGAATATCGTTTTCGATATTGTTTAATTCGTAGGCTTGCTCGATTCCCTTCATACGAAATCCAACAAAGGCGACGGCAAGGATTGTAAAGGTGAGTGTGAACGGTAATGCTTGGGGATTGAATAGAAATTCAATCAATCGATTATTGAACGCTGTACCGCTTTTTTTTCTTAGTGCCATCAACCCTCCCTGGTTGAAATGAATCCCGTTGTATCAGTCGAAGCTTCGCACTTCGTGAACGGGAATTCTGAGACAGCTCTTCATCCGTAGCTGTGAGTGGCTTCTTAGTTAAAATTGTAGCAGGAAAAATCTTTTCCTCCACTATTTCTTTAAACGTGTGCTTTACGATTCGATCTTCGAGGGAGTGGAAACTGATCACAGCAAGAACTCCCCCTTCGGCCAAAAACGGTAACAGTTTTGGTAAAGTACTTTCCAGTACTGTGAGTTCCGCATTGACAGCAATTCTTAATGCCTGAAAAGTTCTCGTCGCCGGATGAATGCCCCTATGACGATCCTTTGCCGGGTACGCATGGAAACAGATATCCTCTATCTGAAGTGTAGACGTAATTTTTTCAGTTTGGCGGAGTTCGACAATCTTAGAAGCGATCCGTCGAGAGAGTCTTTCTTCCCCGTATTTAAATATGAGGTCTGCAATTTCTTCTTCTCTCATCGTATTGAGTAGATCCGCGGCCGTAGGGATTTTATTATCCCCATAGTTCATTCGCATATCGAGCGGGGCATCAGCCCGGAAGCTAAATCCCCGCTCCATTTTATCAAACTGATGTGAGGAAACTCCAAGGTCCATCAGGATTCCCGCGAACTTTCCTTCCATTTTATTTTCCACACACCAATTCGGAAACGCTTCAAAATTCATCGGGAGTAAATGAATAGAATCGGTCTTGCCCCGACGAGAAATTTCTTCATTTCCATTTTTAAGAGCGTCAGGATCTTGGTCAGTGCTGTAAACAATAGAACCAGAAATCTGGTCCGACAGGGCGAAAGTATGCCCTCCGGCCCCAAAGGTAAGATCGGCAAAAATAAAAGATCCTGAAGACTTGGAACCTGACTCCAAAGCCTCAAGGCATTCTTTTAACATGACTGAATAGTGAGAAAGGTATTCGGCCATTACTTTAAGATGACGTCGAGGATCTCGCGGTGATTCGGCTTCCTCATCGTTTCGTCAGTAATGACAGCGTAAGAATTTTCGGGCTTAAACGCTAAGGGATTTTTCACTAAATCAGGGATCGCGATTTTTATAAATGCTTGAGCCGAAACATAATTCGACTTCATCACATCCATGATTTCCTGAACCGTGCAGTGCTCTTCTTTCCAGCAATCGTAATCAGTGACCATAGCGACAGTGGCGTAGGCGATACCCGCCTCTTTGGCGAGGAAAGCTTCCGGACAATTTGTCATACCTATGACCGATGCTCCGAAGCTCCGATAAATATGAGATTCCGCACGAGTGGAAAACTGCGGACCTTCGATACAGATGTAAGAACCACCAAGATGAGATTTTACTTCAGCTTTTTGGCAGCTTTCGTGGAGGCGGCTAGAAAGATTACTTTCAATTGGGTTTGCCACAGAGACATGGCCAACCATACCCTCATCAAAAAAAGTTCTCTTGCGAAGGCCTTTGGTCCAGTCGATGAATTGATCAACCATCACAAAATCTCTCGGAGCGAGTTCCTCTTTCAAGGAGCCTACTGCAGAAATACTCACGATGACATTTACACCTAGTTTTTTG
>CANETG010000032.1 GCA_947440875.1 Bacteriovoracaceae bacterium | reverse complement strand
TGGACGAGACATTGAGTGGTGAGATGCCCGGAAGTGGTTTCGATTTATCATTACAGGATTTGCAAATTTTTCTCTTAAAGTGGCTCATATTTTGTCCTCATAATTGACTCTTTGAATTATCAATGTGCCGGCGTAAAAGTCTGAAGATCATAAAAAGCCCCCGCCATGCGAATCCTTTGTATCTATTTTTTGGGTAAACGTCTCGGCGTATCAAACAATCAGCTTACACCGTTTGATCAAAACCTCTTGATGAGTTTCAAGATATTAAGACTTTTTTATTTCAATCTGAAGACAATTGAGCTGATCAATAAGATGGAGGATGATGGGTACTGCCTCATCATTGACTCCAAAATCTTGGCGTAGCTCTTCAATGAGATGAATCCTCGCTAAATCCTCTTCATCAAAACCGAGTTCTACCAATTCTTTCGGATAAATCCATTCCTCATTCACGAATCGAAGAATCACATCTTCTTCTATTCTGGTAAATCGACAGACTTCTTCAATCCTGAGAATCTTCATTTCTACTCCCTTGGATTATAATTTACTTGGGCACTAAGTGTTTCGACAGCGGTCTTAAGTTCCGGTGGAACGATCTTCGGAGTAACCACTTTTAAGACAACGATTTGATTTCCGCGATCATCAGTCTTACCAGCCCCCTTACCTTTAATTCTTAATCTTGAACCAGTCGACACTCCCGGAGGGATTTTCAAAAGGACTTCTCCGTCTATCGTTGGAACTTTCATTTCTGCTCCCAGGATCGCCTCGATAAAGCTGATGGATAACTCGAACTCGATATCTTTTCCCTGGCGAGTAAAACCGGTCAAAGGTTTTATCAGAACTTGGATGTAGGCATCACCTGCGGACCCAGTTCCAGAACCAGCTTTACCTAAACCTTTAAAACGCAGTTTTGTTCCGGTTTCAATCCCCGCAGGGATAGTGACGTTTATTTTTTTGTCGTTAGGAAGAGTCAGTATTTTTTCTCCTCCTAAGGCGGCTTCCTTAAATTCAACTTCTATTTTGTAGTTGGAATCTTCTCCGGAAAAATTGCCCGTGTGACTACGCCGTCTTGATCCGAAGAGGCTTTCAATAAAATCTTCCCCTAATTCATCTTCTCCAAAGGAATGGGTGTATCTTCCCCCTGTTTGTTGTGTGTTGTGAAAAAAGTCCCTCCCTTTGCCTTGCTGATGGAAATAATCTTCATATTGCTTTTGTTTTTGCTCATCGGTCTCGCCTCTATCAAACTTTGCCCTGGCTTCGGGAGTCCCAATGAGATCATACGCGTGAGAAATTTCTTTAAACTTTTTCTCAGCGGCTTTATTGCCTGGATTCAAATCCGGATGATTTTTTTTTGCCAATTTTCTGTAATTTTTTTTAATGTCTTCTTGTGAGCTTGATTGACCAACGCCCAGTGCTTGGTAGGGATCCATTACCACTGTCCTTTTAGTTTGACTTCGTTAGTTAAAAGACCACCCTTTTCGAATGCTGAGACGTTAAGCAGTGTCGTTTCTGCAATGTTACTCAAGGCTTCGCTCGTCAAAAAGCCCTGGTGGCTCGTGATGAGGACGTTGGGGAAAGTTAAGAGACGGGCAAGATCGTCATCATTGAGAATGAGTCCCGACAGATCCTGAAAAAAAATACCTTCCTCTTCTTCATAGACGTCTAGTCCAGCGTATCCGATGTGACCAGACTTCAAAGCATCGATGAGGGCCTTCGTATCGATCAAAGCTCCGCGACCGGTATTGATCAACATGACTCCCCTCTTCATTTTTTTCAAAGTATCCGCGTTGATAAAATGCCTTGTGTCCGGAGTCAGAGGGAGGTGGAGGGATATAATATCGGCTGCATGGTAAATCTCTTCTACTCCCGTGTAATGGCAATGAGTTTCGTTGGCAAATTTTTCATCACATTGATGGTCGTGAAGTAAAACGTTGCACCCAAAACCTGTCATGATTCGCGCCAGAACCTTTCCAATCCTACCCGTTCCAATGATACCTATGGTTTTTCCATGCAAATCAAATCCGACGAGACCAGTTAATGAAAAATTCCCTTCACGCACTCTATTGTAGGCCCGGTGAGTTTTCCGATTCAACGTTTGCACCAAAGCAACCACGTGCTCGGCTATGGCGTAGGGAGAATACTCTGGAACCCTCATGACTTTCATCCCAAGCCTTGCCGAGGCTTGGAGATCAACGTGGTTAAACCCCGTCGAACGAAGTGCCAGTAGTTTTGTTCCGCCTGCTTTCAAAATCTCAAGCGTGGATGCGTTCATTCTGTCATTGGCGAAGGCACAAACGCAGGGAAATCCCTGAGCAAGAGACGCTGTGGTCTCCATAAGTCTCGGCTCGAAATAAAAAATTTCGTGCAGAAGATTCGAGTTGGCTCGATTGAAAGCTTCTTTTTCAAACGGGTGAGTATCAAAAAAAGCTATTTTCATTTTCTCCTCCAGATTTTAAAAAGCTCAAGCAGGGTGACGGGAAACAAAGCAAGTCCCCAGAGAATGAGATGAGACTGAAACGACAAAGCCTTAATCTTAAAAATCTCAAGGAGGAAATCGAAACTTTGAAGTGCAAACTGAAAACTCATTGGAATCAGAATCACCAGGATGAGAAAATAATTCGGTTTCATCTCAAAGAAGGTTTTCGTTTCGCTCCTGCAGGATAAGGCTCTGAATAAAATAACATAAACGAGAAATGAGAAAGCCAGGCTTTTAGCAGTAACCGTATCATAATGATCTAATCCAAAACGATAGACAATCAAACTCATGATCGTGATCATGGTCCCAACCGAAATCATTTCCTGATAAAACGAACGATCAAAAAATGTCTTCGCCGAAGGCTTTTTACTATTCTTCAAATACTCAGCTGGTACCTTTTCTGCGGCCAAGGCCAGAGCAGGAAGACCGTCTGAGACTAAATTCAACCACAATAGATTGATAGGGCCTAAGGGGACGGGCCAACCGATGAGTGTCGCAATAAGGATGAATAATAGCTCTGCTAAATTCGTTGATAGTAAGTACTGTAAAGTTCGTTTGATGTTTCCATTGACTGCTCTTCCTTCCTCGACAGCATCAACGATGGTGGAGAAATTATCGTCAGTTAAAATGAGGGAAGAAGCTTGCCGCGCGACTTCAGTGCCTCCCCGACCCATCGCCACACCGATGGAAGATGCTTTCAGCGCCGGTGCATCGTTGACTCCATCACCAGTCATGGCGACGATATGACCTTTTGACTTAAGCGCCTCAATCAGTTTCAACTTATTTTCGGGAGATACCCGAGCGTAAACAAGAATTTCCTGACTGATGTCTTTTAATTCTTCCTCACTAAGAGCATCCATTTCAGTCCCGGTCATAACCCTTTCATCCGCTGATTGAATGATTCCTAGCTCATAAGCAATTGCTCCAGCGGTGAGGGGGTGGTCACCGGTGATCATCATTATTCTAATGCCGGAAGCCTGGCATTTCTGAATGGCGTCCATCGTTTCAAATCGTGGGGGATCGGCCATCGCGACTAGTCCCAGGAATTGAAGATCTTTTTCGGCCTCTGCGGAACTCACTTTGGTAAAATCTTCTAGGTCTGTCTCTTTCGAAGCGAATGCTAGAACTCGCATACCTTTCTTTGAAAACTCAGTAACTTTTAAATTAATTATTACAGCCTCTTCTGGCGTCAAGGTGCATTTGAGAATCAGGGCCTCTGGTGCACCTTTGACATGAATCACATTCTTTTTATCTGAGCTTACGGCGACACTCATTCTCTTCCGCTTGCTATCAAAGCTCCATTCAAATAAGCGTTGCTGTGAAGTTAAAAAGGATTCGATTTCGATGCCCCCAGCAGAAGCGAACTTAAGCAAGGCCAATTCCGTCGTATCTCCTAGGCCGGCTTTCTCGAGCGAGGCATTGTTACACAAGACCATCGATTGATTTAACCGTTCGAGGGAAACTTGAAAAACGAATGATTCCCGTACTTCCATTTTCCCCGTGGTAAGAGTGCCCGTTTTGTCGGTGCAAATGATGTCCGTAGCTCCCAAAGTCTCGACGGAGTCCATTTTACGCACAAGTGCTTTCTTTTTTGCCATTCTTCTCACCGCCATGACCAAAGCGACAGTGACGATCGTCGGCAAACCTTCTGGGATTGCTGCAATCGAAAGTGAAAGTGCCGACATGATAACTTCAAGGAACTCTCTGCCTTGGATCAAACCTATAATGATCACTAAAACAATGACGATGATCCCAATGAAAAGAAGCTTTCGGCTCACGATTTCAAGCCGCATTTGAAGAGGTGTGCTTCCGACCTCAGTGGTATCCATCATCTCTGCGATCTTTCCGATCTCAGTAGTCATCCCTGTCGCCACGACCACAGCTCTACCAGTTCCCCGGCTAATCGCAGTGTTGGCGAAAAGCATATTTGACCTCTCCGCTAATGGAGTTTCATCCTGAAGCGGATCGGAATGCTTTTCTACCGGAAGTGATTCACCCGTAAGAATGGATTCATCACAAGCTAATTGATTTGATAAAATAATCCTCGCATCTGCGACGATGTAGTCTCCCGCCTCTAGGATAAGTATTTCACCGGGACAGATAGTTTCGGATCCGACGGCCACAATTTTTCCCTCTCTCAAAACTTTACCTTTGGGAGACGACATCTTGGCCAATGCCTCGATGGCGGCTTCGGCCTTGGATTCTTGAATGAAACCAATAAATGAGTTCAGAATCACAATGCTAAGAATAACCCACCCATCTAGATTCTCTTTTAAAAAAAAAGCGATGAGCGCAGCAAGGATAAGGATGTACACGACAGGGTTTTTAATTTGTTTATAGAAAAGTTTCCAACGAGATTTTCTTTTCTTCGCCACCATTGCATTCGGACCGTAGTGGAGAATGCGGCGATGGACATCATGGGAAGAGAGACCTTTCGTAGGATCAACTGAAAGCTGAGAAAGGATCACCGAAATTTGAGACGCCCAAGTTCGTTCCATGAAAAAGATTAGCCCTGCGTAGATTGTCATTCAAAGGGCGTCTGCGGCTTTCGAAAATACCATTCACTCATTTTTAAGCATCATGATTTACTAATCGATGAATGGACTCCATCACTTACTTTTTAAAAGGATCATATTGATGCTCGTATGTTTATTTACATATTGAGCAAATGAGCTTTCAAAGAAACCTCTCTTCGCTCTTGTGGGAATGATCACTAAATCAGCTCCGGTATGAGTGACATAATGACAAAATTCGACCTTCGGCGTCTGCGCAAAAAGACACCGGTGAATGACTCTCCCACTAAAGTTCGGTGGTAAGACATCCTTGGTCAAACCAACGAGGGAGGTAAGAACAGACTGTTCAATCTCTGAGCGATTCGCTTCCATAGGATACACGGCGGTAAATTCGCCAAAGACCGCAGAGTAATTAATCGTTTGAAAGACGTGAACGAAATGAATCTCACACTTCTCCAAGAAACTCATGTCGACCAAAGTTTTCATCCCTTCCGAAGACGCAACGGAATTGGTGAGACCAATTGCGACGATAACTTTTTTTGCGAAACTCATCTCGTGTCCTTTGAATGTAAGAGACTCTTTATTCTAGAGCTTCAATGCGGATGGATACTATTTTCGAGGCGACAGTTTCCTGTCCATCGTTCGGAGGTCGTGCTCTTCGGTAAAATTATTTTAAAAACACAGCCCTTCTCGGGTTTATTGTGAACCTCGATTTTACCGTGATTAAGACTGATCGAACGCTGGGCGATTGTCAGACCAAGTCCAAGACCGTTCCGATCATCATTCTGTTGCTCGAAAGCCTTGAAAAGTCTATCGGATGCATCGGATAAGCCACCACACTCGTCTTCCACTTCAATGATCACACTTTCTTCCACCGTAAAGCCTCGCAGCTGAATCTTTCCACCGATGTGAGAAAACTTAATCGCATTTTGAATGAGATTCGATAGCGCAGAGAAAAAAAGCTGCTGGTCTACCTCGATCATTAAATTTGGTTCAATTGTCATTTCAACAATTTGATTTTTTGAGTGAGCCTCTATATCTGCGGTGATGAGAAGCTGATCGACGAGTTCCTGTAAATATACTTTCTCGACATGAATCTTTGGATCTAGCCGAAGCCTGACCTCCGTCAAAGATCTTTCCACGAGTTCTCCCATCCGCTTCAAACTTTTCTTTAAAACTTGGCCTGTATTTCCGTTGATGCCGAGGTTACCTCGCTCGAGCATTTGGAAAGAGAGATTGGCACTACTGAGTGAATTTCTTAATTCGTGGGCCAAAGAACCGATGTGCTGAATTTCTCTAGTCGTTTCTTTAAGACTCCGCTCAAGTTCATATCCCGTGACCGCACCTGCGATTCCGATGTCTAAGCACCGATTCATGTCATGAAACTCATTTGTCGTAATGATACATTTTTTTTTCGTTGCAAGTTCCGTGATCGACTGGCACATCGCCCCGTACGCATGAACGACATGGGAAAGAGTGTAACCTAATCGGAGTAATTCCATCCCATGAAGACCAGCTGACTTTGCCATGACAGCTTCGTCCGGACGCATCCCTGCAAGCGCGAGTGCTTGTTCGTCGCTATTGTCTGCGGCTTCTGCCATCGCCCTGATATCCGGCTTTTGATTTTTGTTTTTTTTTTCAAGTAATAAGACGTTTAAAAGTTGCTCGTAAAAAATAGGAAGCCCTAACTTGAGCTGATCTGAACTCGGACCGCTGCCTGCGAGTTCAAGAGTTCTTTTTTCAGTCATCTGTAATATTTCATCACGGTTATTTTGTAAAAAATTATGCAGCATGAGACCCCTCCTTTTCATATATTTGAAAAGTAAGCTTCTTTATGGTCTGCAATCTCCATACCGTCTCAAGGCCAAAGAATAATACGATAAGAAGATAAGTTAAGCTTTTGAGGTGGGGCATAATTCCCTAAGAAGTCCCTACCATCAATCACAAAAACAAAAAAAGTCGTGCCGGAACAGCGTAGACCGCGATGAACATGGCCTGAGAATTGCTAATTCAAGAGTTAGCAAGAACAAGAAAAAAGAGGAGACTATATGTTCAACTTTTTTGAAAAAAGAGATTCACAAATTGAAAAGGATGTTATCAGCGAACTGAGATGGGATCCGAGTGTGGCAGATTTGAACCTCAATGTTAAATCCGAAAACGGAGTCGTTACACTGCGTGGGGATGTTCAACACTTTAACGATAAGACAACCGCTGAAGAAATTACTCTGAGAATCAGTGGTGTCAAAGCCGTCGCAAATGAAATTGAAGTTGTGCTGATGGGGGAATATCGTAAGTCGGACACTGAAATTGCAAAGGCTGCGCTAGAGGCGATAAAATGGGGTTACAAAATCCCAAAAGATATTAAATTATCTGTCAATGAGGGAGTCATCACGTTGTCGGGCGAGGTCGAATGGGACTATCAGAGACTGGCGGCAAGGAATGCAGTAAAAACATTACTCGGAGTGTGCGGGGTTATAAATCATATTACCATCAAATCGAAGATCCAGTCTGAGAACATTAAATCTCAAATTGAGCATGCATTGAAGCGATCCGCTGAAGTTGAAGGAAGAAAGATTAATGTCCAAGTCAAGGGCGACAATATCACTCTTACCGGAAAGGTTCACTCTTTTTGGGAAGTAATGGATGCTGGTCTGGCAGCTTGGAACGCTCCTGGAGTCAGAAATGTAAATAATAAATTAAAAGTCGAATAAGTTATCAGACATCCTTAGTTCGATAAGCATATTTCCACAAAGAACTTACCGACTGGGCTGTCAAAAGGGATGACAACGATCGGACCATTTGTCATCGCCGAAAGGCTGTGGTTCTTACCCGAAATAACAGAAGGTATCGCAATTTTGATTCCATATCCCTTATCATTCAAAACGGTTTTGGCCTGGCCAAAAATCATATTCGTAATCTCGCCCGCGCCGTCAATGATATCTCTGGTTAATTCAGTATAGGTCTCACCCAGCATTTCAGACATAATCTTTAAAAACGTTTGCTGAGGAAAACTAATAACAACGGATCCGTTAAAAGAATCGCTCACGAGACCAATGAACCCGGAAATATCACCCGATAAAGAATCGCCATTTTTCTTTAAATAAATTTTCTGTGGCACGGCAATGACATTCGCCTGAACTTTTAAAACATGCAGAGTGGCATTCAAAAAGGGATTAATAAAATCCGTGTTAAATGTTTTCTTTGTTTCAATCCCAAAGACGACCATGGCGTCCCTCAGATTTGGTGCAAACTTCAGTGCGGTATCTAATCCTTCCTGTTTAAATCTCTTCATCAAATCCTTCTGAACAAGGATAAGAAGTATTTGTTTCTCATTTGATTTGATCTGAGCCTGGAACTTAAGAAGCAACCTTAACCAATCGTTCGAAATCGATAAAAGGTGCTCACAGTTGACTGCCACATGCGTTGAAGTGGGAACAAGTTTGAGCTTAAGCTGCTTTTCAAACTCATGGATTGAAGTACTTTCGCAATGCCCTTCCAGCGTCACGCTTAGGTAGCTATCCATGCTTGTAATCACAAAAGGCAATTTCTCACTCACTCAAAACCTCGCTAAATTGAATCAATTATTTTTTTAATAAGCTGTACATCGAGGATCATTTTTTGGGGATCACCCTGGTTATCAGCATACAATGTTTCAAGGGCCTCTCTGGGGGTTTGTCGCTTTTCGCCACTTTTTAAAGTTGTCAATTTATCGAAGCTATTCGCAATGGCAAGGATTCGTCCCTCGATTGAGATTCGGTGACCTTCGAGCCCCTCTGGGTATCCCGATCCATTCATCGCCTCATGATGCTGCAGAATCGCCGTGATAACTTTATCTGGTAAGGGAATCCGTTTCAGGCGAATGACATCTAGGGTGAAAACGGGGTGACTTTGAAACGCCTTGAATGCGTGTGGCGAAAGTGTACTTTCTTCGAGATTAGCAAACTCTTCTGGCAAATTCACTTTTCCTAAGTCGTGTAGTATACCCGCGAGTGCCATGTCTTCAGGTTTATCATACCCAAGCATCAGCGCAAAAATTCCAGCGTAAGCGGAAACGTTTGAAAGATGCTGGTAAAAGCTTCCTTCCTGATTCACCATCGATTTTATTTTTTTAAGATAATCAAGATTCTTATCCCCAATTAACAGATGAATTACTTCCTTAACTTCTTTCAAAAGATTTTGTGATTTACTGAAAGTGTTCTCTTTTAGATCATCGATGAAAATATCTGAGATGAGATCACGGACACATTTTTTTAGTTTCTCATGTCGATCAGTTTCACTCATCGAACCAGGTTTTAATAGGCCTTTAAATATTTCAACTGTATACGCTCTAAACTTTTCAACATCCTCGTTAGCGATGAATAAAGTATTAAAGCTATGTTCTTCAAGCTTCGCCATCTTCTCGGGTGAAATGGGAGACCCTGCAAAAGAGAAAGGAATGAGAAGATTATTGAGAGGTAAAAAGGCTTTGACGGAAAAATCTAAAACTGTTCCAGGGATAATATCCACAATTTTTACCGGCGTATAGTTACGCAGTTCAGGCAAAAAACTGTAAACGCACTCATTCTTCATCGATTCGATGAGATCTTTTAATTCCCAAGGTAAAAGATAGACCTGCGAAAATCCATTCTTGATCAAGATCTTTTTATTAAAATCAGATTTTTCATAGGTGACAAAAAAAATTATGCCCTGAGGAGCATTCATTCTTAGGGTTTGGGCAATTTCGGCATTAGCGATTTCTTCTTCTTTTGTTGCAAAACAGACAATAACATCCGGAGCGGGATCAAGCTGCTCCATGAATTGATCATCTTGGTAGCTTAGAAAGCTAGTGGAGCTGGCCAGCGCCATCAATTCGGGCGGGACCACTTCACGCTTGACGCCAAAGAAAGTGATGTGGAAATTATTTTTCAAGCAGCATACTTTTTATGGACAAGTTCGAGTTTACTCACAAGTGATTCTTTATTAAAAGGCTTCACCACGTACTGATCGACTCCCGACTTGAGTGCCTCGGCTACCTGATGTCCTTCGGACTCTGCCGTGACAAGGATGAAAGGTGTCCTCTTATATCGCTGATCACCACGTAACCGTTTCAGCAAATCAATTCCTGAGCAATTTGGCATGTTCCAGTCAGAAATGATAAGGCCGAATGCTAACGGAGTCGTACTGACAGCATTCCAGGCCTGGATCCCATCGGCTGCTTCTGTGATATCTGTAAAACCGATATCCTTCAAAATCTTACCCACAATTTTTCTCATCGTTGACATATCATCTACAACTAGGATTTTCGTTTTTAGATCAAACATTTTTTCTCCTTGATAATTTTTTCCACAAAGTCTCATCGGGGAAGTTCTCAATTGGGATGAATGAATATAAGCTGATTTTTATCAGCTCCATAAAATGTCCTGCGTCTTCTTTGCCAGCCCCTGAGGGTCCGAAGAAAAATCATAATGACCGGATTCAAATACAGCACCCGGCATACCGAAAACGACGCTCGATTCTAAGTTCTGAATCAGAACAGCACCGTGATTGGTTTTAATCGCATTCGCACCCTCAGCGCCGTCGCGACCCATCCCTGTGAAAACAATTCCCAGAGTACTACGACCAAAAACTTTTACCGCAGATTCGAATAAATGGTCAGCACATGGGCGAACGAAATTCCTTTGAGCGTCTTGATCGATCTGAATAATCGGTGAAATGATGTCTCCGCCTATTCTCATATGAAAGTTTCCAGGAGCAACATAGATTTGATTCGGCAATAAGGGCTCACCATGAATCCCCTCGGCGGCTTTCTTGCCACAAGCAGCACCTAATCTTTCGGCCAATGAGGCGGTAAAAAGAGCTGGCATGTGTTGGACAATAAGGATGGGAAATGGAACATGATCCTGAAGAGATTTAAAAAATTCGACCAACGCATTTGGGCCTCCCGTAGAGGAGGCAATCACAAGAACTTTAGGCCTGAATGTGTGCCAATTAAAATCTGAAATCCGGGCCTGAAGCTTGCTCGGACGTAGGATTGGAAAAAGTGAAAGTATTTTTGGTAGTAATACTTCTTGAATTTTTAAAAAAGGCAAGTTCTGACTTGCCTCAGATATTGGCTTCGGAACAAAATCAATCGCCCCCATTCTCAGCGCCTCAAGAGTTTTATCTGCGCCAAAAATGCTCTGAGACGAAAACATGATCACGCGGGTCTTGAGATTCAATGTCTTCATCTCGCGCAGAGTTTCAATGCCGTCCAAGATTGGCATTTCGATATCTAGAATACAGACATCTATATCCTGCGACGCCATTCGTTCCAGAGCAAGTTGGCCATTGGAGGAAACTCCTGCGACATTAATTTCAGGAATATCTTTAAGTGCCTGCTGTATTTGTGAGCGAAATAAAACCGAGTCATCAACAATTAGAACGTTTATTACTTTTGAAGTTCTCATTCTTTAAGCGCACCGTTTATTTAATTCTTGCAGTATGGATTCGAGGTTAATAATGGAAAGAATTGAGTCTTCTGTTTTATAGACCCCTTGCATGAATATCTTTATGTTTGCGGGGATGGTCTGAGGAGTCGCCTCAAAATTTTTATCACTGACTTCAACGACGTCTCCAATCGTATCGACCAAAAGTGAAAGTAGTACGTCATCCACTTTACAAACGACAGTCATTTTTACCACCGAAATATCCGGAGTCAGATTAAAAAGTTCTCTGAGTCCGATCGCCGTAGCGATTTGTCCACGAAGATTAATTAGGCCCTTAACGAATGAAGGAGCCGTTCTCATGAGTGTGACTTGAAGTGGCTTGGTGACTTCTTGAACTTTCATGACGTCGATTCCATACAATCGTCCGTCGATGGTAAAAGTTGAGAACTGTTTATACTGAGATAAGTTTTCCGAAGTCGCCGATGACAGATATGCATTCATGCGAGTTTCCTTAAGTTTTTAGTTAAACATTCGCTTACCAAAAGAGTAAGAAGTTTGCCTTTACTCTTCTCTAAGTAACTCGAGAAACCAGCACTCTTTGCCAGTTGAATATCGGCGGAAGAGTTTTTTGTAGAAAAAGCAATGATGGGAATGTTTTTAAGTTGGTTCATACCTCTGATCTTTTTGACAAACTCATATCCGTTCATCTTTGGCATTTCGATATCGGAGATAATTAAATCAAAGCAATATTTTTGTTCAGCGATCTTGCGTAAACCCTCAACACCATCAATGGCCTCTTCAACCTCATACCCACTATTGGTCAACTCCGCTGCGACTTTCTGGCGGATCGAATCGGTATCCTCGACCAGGAGGATTCGTCGTCTTCCTGCGCTGGTCTTTGGGATCTTCATCGGTCGAGTGAGTTCGTGGACTTTTTCGACGTCCACAACGACGATGATCTCCTCAGCTGTTACTAAATTGCCTAGGATGGCTTCATGTGAGAAAAGTGAGCAATCCAGAGCATCACGTGTCGAAAGGACATCGATAATTTGATCGACTTCAAAACCGTAAAGATTCTCATCAACTACTGCCACAATGAGCTGAGTAATCTCTGAGTCCTTTTTTGAATGCTGATACCCAAAGACTTCATTCAAACTGACAATCTTTAGAATTCCTCCACGGTAACGAATCACTCGCTGAACTCCGGACAATTCAATCGATGAAGTTTTAACCTCTTCCATTCGGCTCACAAAATTCAGAGGAATCGCATGCTTTGTTTTTGAACCCAGATTCACGAGAACATACTCTCTCATCTCTAGTTCATTGGTTGCAATGTCTGAATATTTATCGGACAAACTTCTTAAATCAGCATGCGCCCCGGTACCGAGATGTTTTTGGGCGATTCCCAAAACATCCAGGATGAAAGCGACATTCCCATCACCCAGAACGGTGGCACCAGAATAGACTGATATGGTCTTAAGAAACTTTGCGAGTGGCTTGACTACGATATCGGCCGTATCAAGGATTTCGTCCACAATCATTCCAAAGTTATGAGTATCTGAGTTGAGGACGACTATATAAATCGCCCCGTCGTTATCGACGGAATTTTGAATGCCTAAGATTTCTTTGAGATTTAAGAGAGGGAGGATATTTCCTCTAAGGCGAAAGACTGGGATCCCTTGCACATATTCAATGACCGATTTTTCTACGCGGACCAATTCAACCAATTTGACTTGCGGAATGGCAAATCGATCGTTGTCACAGCGGATGATCATTGCTGGAACGATTGCTAACGTCAGGGGAATTTTAAGTGTGATTTTCGTTCCCTGTCCCGGGACGCTTGAAATATCTACCAGACCGCCGATTCTTTCAATATTGCTTTTAACAACGTCCATGCCAACTCCACGGCCTGAGACATTAGTCACTTTTTCAGCCGTAGAGAACCCAGGGGCGAAGATCAGTCCGTTCACTTCTCGATCACTCATCTTGTCGGCATTAGCTGCATCAATGATTCCTTTTTCGATCGCCTTTTTGATGAGTTTTTCTCTACAAAGTCCTTGACCATCATCACTGATATCAACAATGACCAAACCACCTTCATGATACGCCTTAATTGTTATCGTTCCCGTCTCAGATTTACCTGCGTTTGTCCGAGCGATTCCCTGCTCAATACCGTGGTCACAGGCATTCCGGACAATGTGAGTTAAAGGATCTTTGACGGCTTCAATTAAAGTTTTATCTAATTCGGTCTCAACCCCATGTAAGACAAGATTGATTTTTTTATCTAAACTTCCAGAGAGGTCACGGACGACCCTTTGAAATTTATTTAAAACGTTCCCTATTGGTTGCATTCGGGTCTTCATCGTTTCTTCTTGGAGTTCTGAAGTGACGACGTCGAGTTTCTGGCTCAAATTAAGGAATTCAAGATCATCTGTCTTACTCGAGTATTGCAAAACCTGATTCCTTACCAGGACCATTTCCCCCATCAATGTCATCAGACGATCCAGTAAAGAAACCTGAACTCTGATTGAAGTATCGGTTTTATCCGAGTCCTGATTTGTCTGAGAAGGATGGCTCGCAACAGATGGCTGATTTTTGCCTTCGCTGACACTTCGATCATGTTCTCCTAATTGGACTTCTGACATAACAACCTCACAAAAGGGTTCAAGTAGTTTCATCATAAAATTAATTTCTTTATCGATCTCCGGAGGAGCAGGTCGTTGAAAACATTGCCCGAGTAAATCCACTGCCAGGAGAAGGGTGCTGACATGTCCAATTTGTATTTCAGAGGAAGTATTACGTTTGAGACTTTCCAAACTACTTTCCATAGAATGGGAAAGCTGCGAGGATCCCAAAAAACCAAAGAGTTGAGAGGCACCTTTTATTGAGTGAATTTCTCGATAAAGAAGATCTAAAAGTCCCCTATCAGAAGCATCGGATTCAATTTTGATCAACGCCGAGGTAATTTTCTCCAGCCCATCGTTCATCTCTGAGAAGAATTCTGCCGGCGGTGTTTCGTCTGACTGTGACTCTTCGAGACCTGAATCAGGAATTACGATCTTCTCACCTGGAGGGGTGATATCATACGAGAAGCTATATTTCTCATTCGAGAGAAGCGCCCGGGTAGCATCATTGCCCTTCAAAAACCAGCTGATGAGATGCTTTGGGATCGAGGCGGTTGATTTAGATAATGTAAGAACGTTTTCTAATTGATGAACATGAGATTGAAGCTCCGCCATTTCCATCATGCCGGCGGCACCTTTTATGTTATGGTAGGCACGGAAGACTTCGTCATAGAGCGGAGGAGATCGATGATTATCAGGCAACTGGTCGAATTCCAGTAGCGCCTTTTCAGCGTTATCTAAGACCTCTAAAATCTCCGTTTTAAATTCGTCCAACTCATTGGTCATGTCGCTGCCTCTGCGTTGGAAAATATCTGAGCGGCTAAGGGATTAAAGATAAGTTCGCGAGGATCAGTGCGAACAATATTGGTAACTCTGAAGGAAGTTAAGATTTCCTGCGTTCGTGTGCTGTCGTTTAGCTTAGTGGCGTGATCCATTTCTTCCTACTTTTTCTGGTAAAGAACTGCGCCATCAATGAATAGCTGAACATAGTCTTCCGAAAGGCCAAAAAGACTTTCACCTGAACCCAAAATAAGAAATCCACCAGAGGCCAATGAATTTGTAATCTTAGTAAGGATACTTTTTTTCCCTTCAATATCTTGATAGATAAGGACATTTCTGCAGAGGATGAGTTGAAATGGGTCAGAGAAAGTAAAGTCGTCCTTGAGATTTAGACTTTTAAAATCAATAGGCGCCGATATTTCCGCATTTCTGCACCAGCCTTGTTTTGAATTCAAGTGGAAATATTTATTTCTGAGATTCTCCGGAAGACCACGGTTAATTTCCAACTCGGAGTAGACTCCTAGGGTAGCCTTGGTGAGGACTCGCTGAGAAATATCCGTTCCCAATATTTTAAAATTAATTCTGGCATTCACTTTCTCAAAATATTCTAAGAGGAGAATCGTCAATGAAATCGCCTCCTGACCCGTTGAGCACGCAGCAGACCAGATCCGGCATTCCACATTCTGGTCCATGAGTAATTTTAAAACATGATTTTCGATTGCATAAAACACTTTCTCATCTCTAAAAAAAGACGTCTCGTTATTGGTCGCAGAATCCAATAACGCCCGCTTAAACTCGCCATCAATACCTATCTGCGCATTTTGATAAAGGGTTTCTAAATTCTGAATTCCGAGAATCTTAGCGATCTCTTCCAATCGATTCTGGAGCTGAAAATAATTATTCTCACTGTAGCGTATGCCCAATTGAGAATTAATGTATTTCGAAAAAAATTCCAAGATCACAATCGGTTGCATCGAAAGAGCCTTTTTGAATTACTTATTTACGACTCGTGTAAGTGCTGAAAGTTTTTCCGCCAGCTGCGCTAATTCTTTCGAAGCCGCCAGTGTCTGTCCGGAGCTGATGGTGCTTTCATTGGCCGCCATGGAAACGTTTTTAATCGTCGAAGCGATATTTTCAACTCCTTTTTTAGACTGGAGCACAACCCGAGAAATTTCATTGGTAGTGGCGGTTTGTTCCTCTACGGCAGCAGCGATGACTCCAGAAATACCGTTGAGCTTTTCAACTGCATCAGAAATACCCGCAATCGCTGAGATGGCACTTCTTGTGTCTTCTTGGATCGCACCGATTTTATGCGTGATATCGTTTGTGGCCTTGGCCGTTTGTTTTGCTAGTTCCTTAACCTCATTAGCAACGACAGCGAACCCTCGTCCCGCGTCTCCGGCGCGTGCGGCCTCAATCGTAGCATTCAGCGCTAAGAGATTTGTTTGCTGAGCAATAGAACTAATCACTTTAATAACATCTCCAATTTCAAGGCTACTCGTCCCTAGTTTGGTAATGGTAATGTTTGATTCCTGTG
>CANETG010000031.1 GCA_947440875.1 Bacteriovoracaceae bacterium | reverse complement strand
TATGAGCCACCGACTCCGACGAAAACAAGTGAAGCCCCTGCTCAACAGGCACCCTTGCCGAAAACTGTACCAAGAACTAAACCTCAGGGAATTGAAACCGAGGACGATTTCCTCAGATAAAAAAAGGGCCCCTTTTCGGAGCCCTTTAGGGGAAAGAATTTTTTTTTTACTTTGAAATCATCGCTTTCATTGAGCCATCGCCAGAAATATAAATTGTATCATTTCTTTCAAACGCCTGAGTCATTGACGTCATCGTGTACTTAACTGTGATCATGGCGCCGACGACAGGATTGGCGCGAGTTCCGTGGTTCATCATCCCTGTGAGTTTCATGCTTGAGTTGAGAGTCCAACCGTGGCCGACTTTCACCGAAGCAGGAATGATGTTGATCCCAGTGAGGTATTTACCTACACCGTTATACGATCCACCATACGAGTAGATGACTTTGTACTTAAACTCAACGGCGGGTTTACCAACGGGAGACTTAATTTTTGCCGTGATCATTTTTTCTACAGGGAAAGAGAATCCTTCCATATCGAATGGATCAACTGCGTATTTTAAAGCGGGATCAGTGATCGTGTTACTCGGATCACGTGGAAGAATAGAAATCGGAGCGTATTCCGTCGTGACCTTAGGGCGTCCTTTTTCAACGAGTGCGTAAATCGCTTCGCCGAGAGCAACCACGTCTTTTGCGACAGTGATAACACCGCCAAATTGAGTCATTCGATCATTAAACGTAGTAGAAGGCGATGGAGCCGGAGTCGGAGTCGGTGTGACTTGTTTTGTTGAAGAGACGTTAGAGATTTCAAGGCTACCAAGACGGCCCTTTACCACTGAAGTATTCGCCTGAAGTGATGTGGCCAGAACGAGAGCCGTGAGAGCGATCGTTTTTTTCATTTTTCCCCCTATGTAAAAAACATGATGACTTCTACCAATGGGGAGATCCCTTGGTCAAGAATTGTCCTTTAGTGTTACATTCCTACACCGGCATTGCGTTATCTAGTTAATTCAGGGTTTTGAGGTGCTCTGTCATTAGTATAGCTAAAGATAGGTATTAGCCGGACTAATTCTTAACGTGCATTTGCCAGGCCCGGTGAATCTCCGTGTGATGAAAATCCATGGGGATGGTCCACTGACTGATCTCTTTGACGAGATATTGAGACGTCACTACTGGGTGAAGTTCAAATTTCTTCTTATTCGTGGAGAAGATGAGCATTCCCCCGGCATTTAGGAGTTGCATGCAGTCCCGAACGAGAAGGGCATGGTCTCTTTCGATATCAAGATCTTCTTCCATTCTCTTTGAGTTCGAAAAACTCGGAGGATCAAGAATGATAAGATCGAATTTTTCGCCGGCTTCTTTTCTTTGTAAGAGATCTTTCATCACATCCGCCTGACGGAAGACATGTTGTTTCGGATCAAGATTATTTCGGAGGAAATTTTCATGGGCCCAGTCGAGATATGTTTTCGACATATCAACTGAAGTCACATTTCCGCCACCCATAGCAGAAGCAACACTTAGGGATCCGGTGTAACAGAAAAGGTTTAAAACTTTTTTCCTTTTGCTGTTGGTAAGGAGATACTGGCGCAAAGGCCGCATATCAAGAAAAAGTCCGGTATCAAGATAGCGCTCTAGGTTCACCAAGAATTTCATCGGTGGTTCATGAACAAGAAAGTATTTCTGAGCATCAGAGGCCATGATCTGATACTGATCATTCCCTTTCTGGCGTTCACGGATTTTGAAGTGCTGACGATCTGCCGGAATAGAAAGAATTTCAGAAAGTGCGAGTTCGATGTGTTTTTGATGCTTTTCTCTTAATGCATCCTCTTCTTGGCTGAGTTTTTTTCCCTGTTCATAGATCACAGCGCTTTCGCCATAAACATCTATTAGATACGGGTATTCTGGAATGTCTTTATTATAAAGACGGAAGGCTTCTATACCCCCCTTGGTGAGGTATGATTTCAGCTTTTTGAGATTCTTTTGAATTCGGTTACGAATCACAGTGTAATCTTGGGACACGCACTTGCCTTTGATATGAGCATAATTATAAACTTCACCCATAACTATGTCTTCAGAAACAGATCGGGAAGAACAATCAGGTGTCGCGACGGAGAAGAAGATCAAACTTCAGCCTCCTCGTATGTACAAGGTCCTCATGTTTAATGATGACTACACCACTATGGAATTTGTCATCCACGTATTGGAAAAATATTTTCAAAAAGCCGCCCCTGAGGCGCATGCCATCATGATCGAAGTCCATACGCGGGGCTACGGAGTTTGTGGTATCTATACCTACGAAGTTGCTGAGTCAAAAACAGCTAAAGTCATCAAGTATGCACGGGAAAATGGTCACCCATTGAAGTGCAGTACGGATCCGGTTGATTAACTCTTTTCTAACCTTGTCATTTATACATTCGGTCCCATCTTACCGTATAATACAGACGTGAGGGACACACTATATGATAAGTCAAAAATTAGAACAGATATTAAATAAAGCAATTAAACGGGCAAATGAAAAACGACACGAATTTCTCACACTCGAGAACGTCCTTTTTTCTATGCTCGATGATGAAACCGTTTCTGAGATTCTTGCCGACTGCGGGGCAAGTGTCACGGATCTAAAAAAAGATCTTCTGACGTTCATCAATGATGATGCCAATTTTTCACTCCTTTCAACGGATGAGATTCAAGAGCTCAACCGGAAACAGTTTGGGAATGATCAATTAAGAGACATCGCTAAAGAAAATGGAATTCTTTATCAACCAGAAATCTCCCTCTCTCTTCAACGGGTCATCCAGCGGGCAGCGATTCACATCCAAAGCTCGGGGAAAAAATCGATCCACGCGATCAATCTTCTCGTCGCCATGTTTAGCGAAAAAGAATCACACGCGACCTACTTCCTCGAGCGCCAGGGTGTGAACCGCATCGACATCGTGGAAAAGATTGCCCACTCAACCGACAAACCAGTCAACAGCGGAAACGAGGAAGCAAGTGTTGAGAGCGGAGAAACTTTCCGGCGCGAAGAAAAATACGAGAAAGCTCTCGCCGAGTTTACGACCAACCTCAACGTCCTCGCTAAGGAAGGAAAAATCGATCCGATCATTGGCCGCGAAGATGAGATCTCTCGGATCATTCAAATTCTCTGCCGCCGCCGGAAAAATAACCCCATCCTCGTGGGAGATTCCGGAGTTGGTAAAACGGCGATTGCTGAAGGTCTGGCCAAGGCGATCGTTGAAAATAAGGTCCCCTCACTCCTGGCCAAAACGACGGTCTATTCTCTTGATATGGCCTCATTACTTGCGGGAACTAAGTTCCGTGGTGATTTTGAAGAGCGCCTAAAACTTGTTCTTCAGGCACTTGAGAAAGTCAACGATCAGGGTGGCTCAATTCTCTTTATTGATGAGATTCATACCATCATCGGAGCAGGTGCTACTTCTGGTGGAAGTCTCGATGCTTCGAATCTCTTAAAACCCGCACTTTCTAAAGGTCAGATCCGTTGTATGGGGTCGACCACTTTCGATGAGTATCGGAAATACTTTGAAAAAGACCAGGCCCTCAACCGTCGCTTCCAGAAAATTGATGTGCTCGAGCCCTCCGTCGAAGATTCAGTCTCCATTCTTAAGGGTCTCAAATCGAAATTTGAAGAACATCATCACGTTTCTTATCCCGATGAGGTTATTCGTGCGGCCGTGGAGCTTTCTCATAAGCACGTGGCGGAACGGAAGCTTCCGGATAAGGCGATTGATGTGATCGATGAGGTGGGTGCCTACATTCGCTTGAAGCCTGAAAGAGGCGAGGGATCAGTCGTCACGATGGATGACATCGAACATATCGTCGCTAAGATTGCTCGGATTCCGCAAAAATCGATCTCTATTAATGAGAAAGAGAAGCTCCGGTTCTTGGAGCGCGACCTGAAGATGATGATCTACGGCCAGAACGAGGCAGTTGATAAAGTCGCAAATGCGATCATTCTTTCAAGATCGGGCCTCGGTCATCAAGAAAAACCAATCGCCAGTTTCCTTTTCGCCGGTCCAACCGGGGTCGGGAAAACCGAACTTGCCAAACAATTGGCGCTTCTAATGGGCATTAACTTTGTCCGCGTCGACATGTCCGAGTTCATGGAAAAGCACACCGTCTCGAAATTAATCGGTGCCCCTCCAGGTTATGTGGGCTTCGATCAAGGTGGAACTTTGACGGATTCGATCTCTAAGAATCCGTATTCAGTCCTTCTTTTGGATGAAATTGAGAAAGCCCATCCGGATATCTTTAATATCCTTCTTCAGGTCATGGATCACGGGGCCCTCACCGATTCCAATGGTCGCACGACGGATTTTAAAAACGTCATCCTCATCATGACATCGAATGCGGGTGCCAAAGAGATGGAAGCTGGGTCTATTGGATTGTCGGGTGCACGCGGAGGGGAAATAAATTCCTCCAAGCGCGATCAGGCGATCAAAGGATTCTTTACTCCTGAGTTCCGAAATCGTTTGGATGCTGTGATCACCTTTAATAAGCTCGAGAATAAGAATATCGAGTTGGTGGTGAACAAGTTCCTGATGGAACTCGAGAATCTATTGATCGAGAAAAAAGTTGATCTTGATGTGACTGTTGCCGCGAAAGCATGGCTCTCGGTGAAAGGCTATGACAGCAAACTTGGTGCAAGACCGATTGCTCGTCTGATCAATGAGAAAATCAAGAAGCCACTGGCCCATGAAATCCTTTTCGGCCGACTTGAAGGTGGCGGAAAAGTGACAGTTGATGTGAAAAGCGACGATCTCGAATTCATTTTTCCCTAAATGTTTCTTTCGGACCTACCGATCTCTCATGCATACAAGTTGATCACTGATCATTTGATGTGCATGAGGCTTCGAGGGTTCAAAAAAATCACCGAAACCCCCCTTCATCGAAAAAAAGATTAGGTTTGAATAAAATTTGTATTTTTTATTTGCGTTAGATCAAAATTGTGATTAAGCTTTAAATAAGAAAGGTCAATTATATTAACCAAACATTTCCTGGGAGGAAATCATGGCTAAGAAAGCAGCGAAGAAAGCAACTAAGAAAGCAACTAAGAAAGTAGCTAAGAAAGCTACTAAAAAGAAAGCTTCTAAGAAGAAGTAGTTCTATCGAAAAAGGCTCCTTACGGGGCCTTTTTTTTTTGCCCTCTTTTCTTTTCCCCTCTGTGATATCCTTTCATCAATGAAAAAATTGAATCAGATTTTCTTCAAGGGCCTAATCGTCGTTCTGCCCATCACACTCACTTTTTATCTTCTCTACTGGGCAAGTGTGAATGTGGAGTCTATCTTCGCACCTATGCTCGCCCGAGTTCTGGGTGATTTTCTTTATGTGCCGGGGCTTGGGATTCTTCTTTCACTTGTTTTCATTATGCTGGTCGGAGTTCTGGTCAGTAATTACATTACCGGCAGAGTTTTCTCCTGGATTACCGGCCTTTTGGAAAAAGTTCCTCTGATTAAGGCGATCTATAATCCACTCCGTGATTTGATGGGGCTCATCCCAGGAAAGAGTGATGGATCGAAGCTTCAAAGGGTCGTTCTCGTGCCGCTGGAACCAATGGGTGTGAAAGCTTTGGGTCTGGTGACCCGTGAAGATCTGACTGAACTTCCAGGAAAGAATCTCATCGCCGTCTATATTCCCCTTTCCTACATGCTTGGTGGAATTACCGTATTGATTGAGCCTTCGAAAGTAGAGAAGGTCGATATTCCGGTGGACGTTGCTTTGAAGTTATCTGTCACATCGTGGATCAAAGCACGCGAGACAAAACAGGGATGAACTGCCCTCTCTGCCAAAAATCTCAGGCAGAACTCTTTCATCGCCATCAATCGCGAGACTTTTTTCTGTGTGCTGGCTGCACGATAATTTTTGTTCCTCGCTCTCAAGTCTTAACTCCAGCAGAAGAAAAAAAGCGCTACGATGCTCACCAAAACGATGAGAGCGATCCTCAATATCGGAATTATTTCTTAAAAACCGTCAATTCAGTGACGCTAGAGCTTAGGCCGGGAAGTAGCGGCCTTGATTTTGGATGTGGCCGGACTCGGCTGATGGAAAATCTTTTTTTTGAGCAGGGATTTAGACTCGACTCTTTTGACCCGTTCTACTTTCCCGAACTGAATCTTTGGGAACGGACATACGACTTCATCATCATGGTTGAGGTGATCGAGCATCTGACTGATCCCTTGGGGACGATTCTTGAATTAAAGAAGATTTTGAAAGGACCACTCTTTGTTCGGACTAAACTTTATCCCTTAACTGATTTTGGAAATTGGTTTTACATGCGCGATCCTACTCATGTGCAGTTTTTCAGCATGAAAGCTCTTTTAACTTTAGGGAATGTTCAGGAGATTGCGCAAGATCTCTACAGAATTGATTTAAAGTAAGCAGCCAGATCCGTGACGACCTCAGATCTGACCTTAAGTTCACGATATTTAATCTGGGACATATCAAAGATTTTTTTTGAGATCTGGTTTTCAACGGTACCGTTGTACTTATCTGAGAGATAAACCACTTCTTTAATTTTCACCGTGGCCATCATCTTGGCACATTCATGGCAGGGAAAAAGTGTGACGTAGCAGCGCGAGCCGTGAAGGTCTGCTTTGGCGTGAAGAATAGCATTCGCTTCTGAGTGAACGACATAGGCGTATTTTTGTTGGTCGAGAGGAACGGATTTGACATTCCCCCAAGGAAGTTTTGTTTCGTCGATCCCTGCGATCTGTCCGTTGTAGCCCATCGAGAGCTGATGATTATTGTTGTCGACGAAAACGCAACCGACTTTTGTGTTGGGATCTTTACTCTTAAAAGACGCCGTCATGGCCTGAAGCATGAAGTACTCATCCCAATTAAGAGACGAGGGAACTGGCATATAATTGACTTGTGTATCCATAACGCAAACCCGCAAACTGGCTATTTTCTGCTCAACATTTAGAACTAATCGCAGTATGTTTGAGAGGTCCAAAACTGTCAATCAAGGTGACCTCTATGAAATATGAAATTGGCCGTGAATCTTTTAAGCAGCGTCTCGAAGACAGAATGAATTTTATTTTTGTGAGCCTTCAAGAAGAGGATAAATCTCCTGCAAAATATAAAGATGTCGTTTATTTGAACTTTGGGCCAAGTTTTAAAAATGATTTCTCGGAGAAGTATCCCGATAAAAATCAAAACGTCATTTTGTACAGTCTTCTTAAAGGTGATAACTCACCATCAGAAGCTGCTGATTATCTCGCAGATGCCGGGTATCATTTCGTGTATTTTTATCGAGGAACTGCCGACGATATCGTTCTTGATAAGGGACTTAATTAAGAAAGCAAAAAAAAAGGCTCCTTTCGGAGCCTTTTTTCTACCAGTATCTACAATGAAAATTTGCCCAGCCATGCACAAACGGTGCGAACGCATTCGTAGTAACGAAAGCGAAACGGTGCGTGCCTGGAGTGATGAAATGCTCAATGAAACCTGAAGTCAGAACCGGACCAGCTGAGGTCTGACCGAAAACTTGGCCCGAGCAAATGATCGAAACATAGTGAGGATTGTAAATCTGAGCCACGACCTGACTAGGAAGAACCTGTGCCGTAGCGATCCCCGGAAACCACTGAGCAAAAGAGCTCGCCGAAAATGTCAGCAGAAGACTGAAGAAAAGTATTTTGATTTTCATGAAACCCCCGAGGTATTGGACAATTACCTTCCGTTATAGAAAGGCTTGGCCAGTCTTGTCAATAATAGGATAAAGACAATCTGCTCAGCCAAAGGTAAAACGCCTAACATATTCATGACTTAGTCTGAGGATACCTTATGCAAACTCCTGCTCATTTTCCGACAGAACCCAAACTTGTCTGGGGATATTTCCACGCCATCAACCAAATTCCCCGTCCTTCTAAAAAAGAAGACAAGATGCGGGAGTTCGTTGTCGAGCACGCCCATCGTTTAGGACACAAAACTCACGTCGATGAAGTCGGGAATGTGATCGTCTACGTGCCTGCCAGTTCTGGGTATGAGTCTCACGAAACCGTGATCATTCAAAACCACATGGATATGGTGACGGATGCGACTCCTGATAGAAAAATTGATTTCAATCGCGACCCCATCGTCACTTTGAAAGAGGGCGATTGGATCACTGCGGATCGGACGACTTTGGGTGCTGATAACGGGATTGGTTGTGCGGCGGCACTGGCCCTCATGGAAGACAAAACGATCCAGCATCCCGGGCTTGAGCTGCTCTTTACGATCGATGAAGAAACAGGTCTGAAAGGTGCCTGGGGAGTAGACGCAACTTATTTGAAAGGAAAAAAGATGCTCAACCTCGACACGGAGGAATGGGGCTCTCTTTATATCGGTTGCGCCGGTGGAATCGATTACGAATTTATATCTCCTGTGGAGATGGTCGCAGCTAAATTATCAGAGACCGTAAAAATAACGGTCGGTGGATTTCTGGGCGGTCACTCAGGTGTCGATATCCATGAGCAAAGAGGGAACGCCATCAAGTTTTTGATGGACTGCTTAAACTCACTTCCCGAAAACTCTTTCGAGCTGGTCGAATGGAGGGGAGGAAAGGCCCACAACATTATCCCTCGGGATGCGTTTGCGATCATCAACGTCAAAAACTCTTCAGTCGTCGAAAAAACCTTGGGTGACGTGGCCAAACGATGGCTGTCATTTATGCCAGAGAGTGATCGTCAGTTCACCTCCAAGATGGAAACATTAGATTCTGCGACGGAAGTTGTCTCAGCTATGGACACGAGAAAGTTTCTTTCATTTCTTCTGGCTTTCCCACACGGGGCACATGGGTATGATCTGGCGAGCAATAAAGAACTCGTTGCTCTGTCAAATAACCTGGCTATTTCTCTCCTCGTGAGAGGCCAGTTTTATCTTCAAAGTTCTCTTCGCTTCTTTGACCGCGGCGAGTGCGTGGGTCTTGAAAATCAAGTCACGGGACTTGCGCGCGGGTTTGGAATTGAGTTCACAAAAAATGGTGAGTATCCGAGCTGGAAGCCGGTTCGTGAGAATAAGCTTCTTGATCTCGTCGGGAAAAAGTACCAGGATCTTTTTCAGAAGAAAGCGAAAATCACGGCGATTCACGCGGGATTAGAATGTGGGATTCTCCGGGATAAAATCGGACCCATCGACGCCGTCTCATTTGGACCAACAATCACGGGAGCGCACTCACCACAAGAGCGCGTTCTCGTACCAACGGTAGAAACTTTTTGGCTACTTCTTAAAGAAGTATTAAGGGAATTATGATCACTTACGAAAACTACAAAATCATCCACCTCACCTCGATCATGATCCTGCTCTCTGGGCTCGGGATCAGTTTTTATGGTGTGCAAGCCAAGCACATTAAAATCATGACGGGGATCGCGACTCTTCTTGTCCTCGTCGGCGGGATGGGGCTCATGGCGCGTCTTGGGATCGGTCACAAAGGCGGCTGGCCTCTGTGGATTCAAGTGAAAATGGCGATTTGGTTTATCATCGGAATCGGCGGAGCGGTGATCGCTAAGCGCTTCCCAAAATACGGCCGACCGGCTTATTTTATCTCGATCATTCTCTTTGTCGTGGCAAGTGCGCTTGCCAACTACAAAATGGAGTAACAGTCTTTCTTTGAAATAGAGCTCTAAGACTTACTCAAGGCCGAGTAAGTCTTTTCCTCGCAAAATACACCCCGCGCTTTTTTCTTTCCTTTCAAATTCTTATGGCCCAAAATAGAGACTAATGATCGATGGAATCCTGCAGATATTTACGCTCGTTATCTTCGCTGATGTGATCATGAGCTACGCCCCTGACCTTCGTAGACACGAGTGGGCGCAGACTCTTCATAAAATTGCCGATGCTCCCCAGAAGCCGATCCGCGATCTTTTACCGCGGGATTTACCCCTCGATCCATGTCCGATGATCGTGATTTTTGGAATACAGATTCTTCGTCAGATACTTTAAGGAAGAAAAATGGATGAGATCGAACAGATGGTGCAGGAAACGTTTCAACACTTTCATGAAAACTTTCAGAAAGTAAACGCTGATCCTCAAAGTTTCCCGTCGGACTTAGTTCGTCCCGGTCTCCCCACAGATCCGGGGATCCTTTACCACATCCAAAAAAGCCCATCCGTTTTTGTTATTCGTACATTCGTCTCTCAAAACATCCGCGAAGATTATTTAAAAATTTTGGAAAATCCGGAAGACTATCCGAGTCTCAGACTCGTTGACGGAGAATCGGATGAGATTGAGACACGGCTTCGTTTCTTCATTGTGGAAAATCATTATCAGGCAGAAGTGATTCACGATCAACTGAACAATCGCCGGTATCCGATCGATGAAGAAATGATGTGCAATCTTTCGGATCCAGGGTTTAGCTGGTGGATGACGAGACGAGAGAATTCACTTCAAGTCGCTTTCAATCTTTCGAGTTCTCTTGAAGGGGGAGCTGTGAAGCTCGGGCCGCTCGGGGACCGAAAACTCGCGGTGAAAAGTTTTCTTGAATTCGGAGAGCTCCTGAGCTCAACAGGCCTTCAGCTTTCGATTCAAAATGAGCCGAATCGTGTGATCTTCGAGGAACAGGATAATCTTCTGATCCAAGATATTCAGGATCTTTTTGAAATGGGTGTGATCGGGGATGGGCTCTCTGAGCTTTTCAGATTACTCGCTAAAAAATCGAGCGTCAGTGGATCGATGGAATCTCTTTGGTATTACTTCCAAGAGCTCGCCTGCATTCGTCGTTTCTGGATCCAAATTCAGTATGACCTTGAAGCAAAAATTTAAGAATCAGTGCTTAGCACCTTTCAAAGAATCTTCGTGTTTGGCTGCTAGATAACCAGTGACCATGAGCTGAGCGAGCATTCCTAATTCTTCATCATCATTGATCCCATAAAACTGTTCGATGTGCTGAACAAAAGTCTCAACGTCTTCATCAGAAAGTTGTTTTTCGACGAGAGCCATCATTGCTTCAGAGTCGAGTTTCTCGAGAGATTCGAAGAAGGAAGTAAGAATTTGTCGTTTTTCTGCGCTCATCTTTGGCCTCTTGGTGTCAGTATTGCACCACACCAATTTCAAATTGTCTTTTAAGAAAGTCTATGGGAACAATCGATTATTCTTTGAGTTCAAAGCAACTTTGCTTAGAATCGATAGGTATTTGCAAATTTTAATGATTGTAAGGAAGGCTGATCCGCTATGAAAAGTTCTTTTCTCTTAACCATGCTCTTGAGTTCCCTCGTTAGTTTCTCTGCCATGGGGCAAACGAATCGGACGAGACGAGTTCAGCCAAAACCAGCGGCTTCAAAAGCCACTGCTAAACCCGCTGTTAAAACAAAGACTGCCCCCCCCACTCAAACGAGTACGCAATCTGTTGCGACGACCGAAGCAACAACCAAGTCTCCCTTTCAGAGATTTTACGACCGCCTCTCGATCGGTTATTTTGGAGTTTATACTTCTCCTACTTTAGAAGATTGGAATTCTGCCAACGCTGCCACTTCTCCCGCGTTCGGAGACACTGAAAGAAAATGCCGTAAGAACTGTGATACGTATGCGATGAACATCTGGAACCAGGTGAACTTCGCCTACGATTTCGGTTGGATCATGAAATTCGTCTTCATCCCAAGATGGACTGTCTATCTCGATAACCCAGTTGATATGAATCGCTCAGCGGGAGAAGACCGCGCCCTGCTTGGAATCGAAGACTTCCTCGTGGGTTTTGCTGGTTCCATCGTTACTTCGGAAGATAAAAAGTTTAACTGGTTTGCTCGTCCAGCGATGAGACTTCCGACTTCGCATTTCTCACGCAATAACACGAACGGAACTTTCGGCGATCTGACTCATCAGTTCGAAGTCATTCATTTCATCACCTATGATCCAAATCCTACGTGGCAGTTAGGTTTAATTGCTCAGCAGAGATGGTGGATCTACGAGGACCGATACAGAAACTCCCGTCTTCGCTATTACACGTCCCCGTACATTTCATACGCTCCGAATGAGAAAACAAAAATTCAGGTCTACTACCAGAGCATGATCGAGAACAATAAGAGAGATGAAGACATTGGTCTTAGACAGAAACCAAACTACCGCGACGTTTATCAAGATGTGATGTTGGCCGTTGGCCGCGATGTCACTCCGACGTTAAATATCATGCCTTACCTGGGTGTCTTTGTTGACGATATCCCACTCTCAATGCGCTCGGCATATCTCGGGGCGTGGTTCTCTTGGAAAATTAAATAGAAAGTTAAAACTAAAAATGAAGGCCGTGAAAGCGGCCTTTTTTTATTCTGAAGTACTGACGAGCGCTTTGTAATTGAGAAGTGTATTCATAAATCGCAGCCGTGATTCGTGAAAGGATGCTTCGGCACTGGCCTGCGCTTGTTCTCTAATGTTCACTAAAAACAAATTCCCTCCGCCAGATTTGAATTTGTAGGATTCTGAGGTCACGAGCTCTTTGGATTTCGTAAATTCAATTTCAGACTGAGTCACTTGCTCTAATTGAAGGAGCAGTGCTTTGCGCGAGGCCATGACTTCATACTTATAAGACTGAAGACCGTAGCTCAGTTCTCTTTGCGCCACCATCTGGCGCGCACGAGCAGCAGCGATGTTTCCGTTTCCTAAATTTCTTTCAATCGGAATACTCACTTGAGCTAGGACCATTAAATAATCGTCAGGCATGTTTGTTCCGGCTGCAGATCTTTTGTAGTACTCCGTCGAGACATCAACTTGTGGTCTTAAGTCTTGTTTGGCGAGCTCCAAATAAACCTCCGTCTTATTGACATAAGTCTCAAGGTTTTTCATGTCCGGCCGCTTTTTAATTAATTCTTCGATATCGGAATTGAGATCAATGTCTTTCAAAAAATCAGCTAAGTTCGCTGGATAATCTTCAAACGCTTCTCCAGATGCAAGAATGATGGGTTCTCCATTTTCATCTCTGTGAAACATGGACAGGGCGTATTCAGCACGAAGTAGTCTCTCTCTGGCTGCTTGAAGTGAGCCTTTTCTGCTTGCGACATATTGCTCATTTTCGGTGACCACAATTTGCGCGATGTCACCTTTCTTTGTCCGTGCTTCGAGATATTGGTTTCTCGTTTCGCCATTTTTCAGAAGCTCTTCATACGCATTTTTTACTTTCTGAGCTGTGACCCACTCCCAGTAAGCGAGCTGTCCCAATCGTCCAATGTCTAATTCCGTTAATTTTTTTTGGGCCTTGGCTATGGTGGCATCGAATCGAGCAGTTTTAAGAGCCGCCCGTGAAGGATCAAGGGTGAGGTTTTTCCATAAAGATAATTGAAGTCCGAGGACAGAGTAAATACCGGGTTGACCAGTGGTCGCAGGGTTTCCAGTATTATAGACCGGTGAGAGTCTTCCAGCTGAATTACTGACTTCTTCAGCACCGGCATAAATCTTTGAGTTGGCAAGCCCGAGTGGTTTCACGAGAAACGAACGCGCCACAGTTGTTTTGTAATCACCTTTCAATTGTCTTCGGTAATCAGAAACGGCTTTGGCATCAAAGGCACCTTTGGCACCGGTAATGGATTCTTCTCCCGCGAGCATTCTTTCCATCGCTGCAAGAACAGTCGGGTGAAATTTTAAAGCGCTCTCTTTGACTTGAGAGGGGGAGATGGCTCCGTAAGCATGGCCTGTTATCAACAGTATAAATAGACACTTCTTCATTCCGGGATATCCTGGCTAGATGATTCGAGTTTAATTCCTGGAGCTTCTTCGATCGACGGTGGGAATCCGTTGAACTGTCTCCAGAGTTCGTAACCGAGAGCGACGTTGTTAAGAAGAATCCATCCATTGACTCTCGTCCCCTGACGGATAAATCTTGGATCAGGCCACGTCTGACCTTTCTCTGGAACAATAATGACGCGAAATAATCCTTCGGTCGTAGCCGTCTGATCGATGAAGGTCACGACTCCACCGAATGTTCCGACGGCCACTGAAGGCCACCCCGAGAACTGAATCGCGGGCCATCCTTCAAACTGAAGTCGCGCTTTTCTTCCTTCATGAACCAGAGGAAGATCTCGCCCTCTGATGTAAAGCTGAACTGAAAGTTGATCACTCTTTGGGACGAAGACAGCGAGAACTTGTCCCTGATTGACGACAACGGAACTTGTTCCTACTTGAAGTCTGACAATGGTGCCGTCTACCGGAGCAGTAATGAGCTGCGACTCCTGCCGGGTGAATTTTGATTGCATCTGAGTATAGTTTGCGAGTGCCTGAGCTTCACCGGATTGGGCATTTTTATACGCAATGATCGCTTGCTCCATGTCTTTTCGGGAAGAGATGCCGCGCTTAAAGAGATCCTGCTGACGATCAAAATCGTATTTCGCCGTACTGGCGACTGCGGTCGCAGCATCGTACTGGCTTTTCACGGCATCAAACTCAGTTTTAAGTCGTGCCATATAGTTAGGATCGATGTCGATGATCTCAAGAATGGGATCACCCTTTTTGACGAAAGATCCTTCTCTGACGAACCACTTCTTAATTCGTCCTGACACACTTGCGTGAATATTCTGCACTCGGTCCTGAGGAAGGTAGGCCATGACTTTCCCACCGCCATCGGCCGTTTGGACCCATGGAATAGCGATCAGAAAAATCATCATGAAGAGGAAGAAAACGACAACCAGGCGGGTGAGCATTTTCGCCACATCCGGGAGTTCATGAAGATCCATCATGTGCTGAGGGGTGTCCGCAAATAATTCTTTCTTGGCTTCCAGTCTGCCCTCGTAGAAGGGCTGTTTATTTTGATCACCCATAATTTTCGATCTCCTTCAGAAGGTCATTTTCGTTGGCGAGTTCTTTTACACTCGCTCTTTCGAGCATAAGCATCCGATCGTAATCCCCTTTATAAAATCTCTGGGTAAAAAAGAGGAGAGTCCACTTGTTATTTTTACTGAGAAGTTCGTGGTAGATGAGTTTTCTTTTATAAGTGGAGATCTGCTCATAATCCGGAGTGACAAAAAGAATTCGAGGTCTGAGGAGAAGAGCACGCGCAACTTGAAGAGCAAGAAGTTGTGACTTCGTGAATGGAAAACCATTCGGCCTGATTTTCGTTTCAAGCCTGTCCGGGAGTGCTTCAATGTTTTCGAAGAGTCCCGTCTTCATGAGTACATCTTGGATCTCTGTTTCACTAAATTCACGACCGATACCAAGGCCCACGAGATTCTCTCTGACTGTGGCCGAAAAAAACTGATCGTGGGCAACAATTTGGATGTGATTTCTGATTTGACTGATATCGAGATCTTCAAGGAGTGAACCGTTGAATTTCACAAAACCAGATTTATGACCGCTATTTCCCATGATGGCTTCGTAGATGTGAGTCATCGAAGAAAAGCTTTTCACCAGAATCAAATTTTTAGTTCCTTCTTTGAAACCGAAATGAAAGCTGTAGTTTGGCTCGAAAGTTAGGTTACTTAACTCAAAGTCCAACTTATCTGGCATCAAAGCTTTTTCTTTGACTTGCTCGAGCGGATAATCATAAAAGCGGGCAATCATGTCCAGCGATGTGCTGTAGTTATAGGTACTGAAGAAAAAGTTCTGAAGATTCGGAAGACTCGCAATGATACTATTCACTACGAGTGCGGCAGCCACGAGCTGCCCG
Source organism: Bacteriovoracaceae bacterium (assembly GCA_947440875.1). Taxonomy (GTDB): domain Bacteria; phylum Bdellovibrionota; class Bacteriovoracia; order Bacteriovoracales; family Bacteriovoracaceae; genus Peredibacter. Next base: position 769 of record CANETG010000031.1, on the reverse strand, counting down.
GCCGAGAGCTCACCGCGAAGTACGAGATACCCTCCCAGGGCCAAGAGAAGGACGTTCATCACGACACCAAAAACCTGGAGTCCGATGTGCTGACGAAACTGGAAATTGAAAAGATTATTTCTGACATCCAACCAGCGATTAAAAAGGTGATTCATCTTTCCATAAGAAAAATCTCGACCTCTGTCGGAAGAAAAAACATTTCTCACACGACTCATCTCCTCCACCCAACTGACGACATCATATTTTCCGTCTGCTTCAGGAGAACCGGCCTTAACCCCACCGGGACCAAAGAGCATCCAGTTGACGACCAGAAACTGTGCCATAAACCCAGCGAAGCCTAAGAAGTAAGGATGATAAAAAGCGAGAAGAGTAAAGCCAATGATGAACTGGATGATGAATCCGAATCCGTTCACGAAGAAGACCACCATCTGTGACTGCATGACGATGATATCAAAATAGCGATTGATGAGGTCGGGAGAATTAGCGGAGCGGAACTTCTGATCCTGATACTTGGCAATCCTTTCTGCGATGACAAATCCATAGCGAACAAAAAGTCTTCGCTGAAGAATCTCAACGGTATAAGTTTGAATCGTCTGGAGGACACCACTGCAAGACAGGATGAATAAGAGCAGTAAGCAAAGGACTATCAGCGGCTGGGCCATCGTTCTTACCCCGATGGAATTAATGATAGTCTGGACGGCGAGGGGAACACCGAGGTTTAGGAGACTCGTCGCTAATGTAATAATGACGATAGATCTAATGAAGCCAC
>CANETG010000030.1 GCA_947440875.1 Bacteriovoracaceae bacterium | reverse complement strand
ACGAACTCAGAACTTATGTTCTTTCGCTTGTTGAAGAAAATCTCATCATTGTCACGAATGAAGAACTCTCTCGCCTCTGCCAAGGCCGCTATGAAATCATTCACCAAACAAAAACCAATAAACTCGCTCCCGAATTCTTCATCATGGATAAGTTCCGCGACGGTGGAGTCCGCAAAGTCTCTACCCTCTCTGGGGGAGAAACCTTCATGGTCTCACTGGCGATGGCACTGGGACTCGCGGAAATGACCCGAGGAACGGCAGAGATCGATACGCTCTTTATTGATGAGGGCTTTGGAACTCTTGATCAGGAATCACTTGAGGATGTACTGGATGTGCTGAATCAGATTCAGACCCGCGGACTCATGGTGGGCATCATCTCCCACGTGAAACACCTCACGGATTCTATCCCGGTGAACCTCGTCTTAAGAAAAAAAAGAGACGGCACTTCTTCGGTGTCGATCAGAGTTCACTGAGGAAATCCGTGGGTGTCAGACAGATTTCAACCGGGATCAACCAACTTCCCCCCCCCCCTCTTGTCAATTTTTCAGGGCTGATTGATTTCCAATCGAGTCCGCATTAATTTGTCCCAAATTCATTACCTAGAAAATCGGCAAGACTGGATCACACATGAAACACACATTCCTCCTTTTCGTAGCTCTTCTCATTGGTACCCCTGCGCATGCAGCGGAGACCAAACTTTTTGGTGAAGAAGGAGTACGAGGAGAAATTTGGGGTTATTCTCACAGTCATGACCGCTTCCTGGGGGCAAGTGCGTACCATATCTGTAAACGAAGTGGCCCTGCGAGCGTCTTTCTCTCTTTTAGTTTTATCGACAGTGACAACGAAGAGACTTATACCTCTTGGAAGACTCAACTTCCGGGTCTCGATTGCAACAGTAAAAAACAACTCACCTACAAAGGATCCAATTGTGCCCTCAAGGCAACTGTGAAAGAAATCCGCAGCCAGGAAGAATACATCGTGAATGCTGTCCTTCACTGCCCGACTCCGCTGTAGATTAAGTGAGAAAAAATTTTGGCAGTGAAATAGATCCTCTAAGTAGTTTAAAACGACAAATTCTTTCCGAAATTTCGACCGCCGCTCCGGATATCTAGAGGTTAAAGATAGAATTAACCTCACGTCCTCACTTACTTCAAGTAACTAACAAAAGAACTCATCAAGTCATGTTAATTTAGTCGCGAACCACCAACTCTGGAGTGTGTATGCGGCTCTTTACACTGACTTTGATGCTAATCCTAAGCTCTGGTTCCTATGCATTTCAAGACGGATTCAATGAGCTCTTCATCTCGTCCCACATCGCGGCAAGTAGCAGTGAGAAACTTAATTTGTACTTTTCGCACGATGATTACAAAGCCCTTCGAGAGCCTTCTGCTCCGAACTTCAAAGAAGCGTCCTGGCCCACGATCAATCATTGGGTAAACCAGATCGCTAGACCCAATCGCGGCAAAGTGATTCAGAATCGCGACAACTCTCAAAGAGTCATAAGAGACATCATTTTCTTGGCGTACCTTGAGCCGATGCCGAATGATTTTGCGTTCGACGCAGAAATTGTGGGGATCCTCAGCACCTACAAGGCAAACAACGCAAAGCTTATCCTTGCCTTCGGGATGGACAAGGATAAGAAGACTGAGCCTCAATGGGTAAAGAACCTTCTAAAAAGTGCCGCACCCGAAAACCTTCCTTTTTGGCGCAACGACGTTTATGCGGGTATGATCGCCAGTTTCCTTGAGCGAATTTACACCAGATACGGAGATGATTCTTGGCGGATCTGGCTCACCAATAACGTGTTGATTGAACCCATGAACGAGTACAATGCTGCGATCGATGGGTACCCTCCCTATGCTGCGCATTTCGACCGACAAGTAAAAGATAAGCTCGCTGCCAAAAGAATTCCGATGACGATCATCCAAAGTTCAATCATTTCCGGGAGCCCGGAGAAGTTCAGGGACTGGTACACCAATACAAGAGGCCAAGGTTACTACCAACAGGACTATGCAGTCAAAACTCTCGTCCCTAATATCCATCTTTACATGGCCGATGAAGATGGCGGTAGTTTCCAAAATATGATTCTAAGATTCGGAAGAGTTGTTAATAATCTCACCAATGTTTTACCCGGGAGTGCGTCTAACAAAGTTATCATCGGCGAAATTGGGTTCGCCAGATACGGGAACTGGGTGAGAAAAAGAGAGATACCTTTGACCACAGAGAAAGACGATTACCACAATAATTTCATCGTGCAACCCTTGAAGGAAGATCAGGGCGGTTACCACGACTTTTTCATTTCGAACGTGATCGATAATGATACGCACATAAAGATGGCTAATGTTGAGTACCTGGCGTTCTGGCGACTTTTCGGAGCTTTCTCTCGAGTCAGTGATACTAATACTCGAATCAGTGGTTATAAGAATCCACACTGCTTAGACCCAGCATCACGTCTCCAAGCTACCTTTGGATTCGTCAGGTTGGCGACCCCGCAATATTGGACTTGTGAAGAGACACCTCAAGAAATTGAACCACAGGTGAAGACTTATTATGGTTTATAACTTTTTCAATGTGAGTGGATGAATGGGGATAATTTGCTTCCTCTTATCTCCCAAATTCTGCGTGCCGTTTTCTCAACGGAATCATAGTTCGCTGTTTTAATAAATAGGACGATGAATCCCAATTTTCAGAAAAAAATTAGGATACTGAAGTGAATTTTTTTTTCACTTCAGTTTGGATGCCATGGAAAATAACCTGATTGCTATCCTTTAAGCGTGATCGCTTAAATTACTTAACTCGGCTTCAGTCTCGTTCTAGGCATACTTATTTCCCTCGTCCTGGCCGGATCAGTCTGGTCAACTCTGTGCGCGAGCACTTCAGTAATCGTATTGCACAATTGAGGTACGCACGGGAGAAGTTTTAGCTATCTATGATCATGCTCATGTCACAATGACTCGACCGACCAGCCAGACTTTTGTGGCACGGGGTGAAGGTTCTTTTGAGCAGATAGGAAATTTCTTATGGTTATAATCATTTGGGGCTATGATTCAACTATGCACTCTTCCTTCAGAGTTTTTTTGACGGTTCTCATGATCGTCGCCCTAAATCCAGCACATGCTGAGATCACGCGAGAAGTGGATAAATTTAATAATGGGCAGCGTGGTGTACCGAGAGAACTCGCTAGACCAATCTCAAAGTACGCCCTAAAGAAAATGGGAACCCCTGGCTTTCTTCTTTCGAAGTATATGACATATCGAAAGCTCTTGAGTTCGAGCCGATGCACGACTTCCGAGAAACTTAACTTCGCGGGGAACCTCCTCACCCTCGCGGGAGACATCACAAATCATATTTTGACAATAAAGTACTCTTCGGAGCTCAAAAAAAAGTTCGAGGGCAAGCGCGAGGCGATCAAAGAGTATACGAAGTCCAGAAATAACAATCTCCAGAACGCTCCCAAAGAAACCGGCGAACACGCAGGGACTCAGGTCCTTGCCTTTGACTACGCCATCGAGACCGAGGAGTACACGCAGAAGCGCCTCGAAACTCTCCGCTATTTTAAGTACCCCGCCCTCGCCCTCTTTCTGTCTGCAAACATTCTGAACGCAAAAGAGCTTCTGACTGCGCCTGCAACTGAGGGAGTTATCCAGAGTTGTAAAACCGTCGAAGCACCCGCCATCGCGGCCCAGGACGCAGCGATCGATGCCCTTCCTCCACAATCCTGGCTCCAGCGCGCAGAGGTGACGTTAAAAAACTCTGCAATCTACCGTGCTGGTGAAGTCGCCGCTGGCGGAACTCGGCAAATGAAAGAGTCAACAGCACGCCAGGAACAGTACGGCGGCCTGGGTCCACTTCAGTCAGCGAACTACGCTGAAGAAATGATCGTCGGACTCATCTCAGGACTTAAGAAGGAAAAGAAAAATGCTTCTTTCGGTGATCAAGTGGTCGATGAGGCCCTTGATATTAGTATCCGCCTCGCCACTCGTGTGGCGATACGAGCGAACATCGTCGCAGTGAATACGTTCATGCGCTCGCCCACCGGCAGAGGTGTCGTCTATGTCTATAATGGGTGGGTCATCTACACTGAATTTTCAAACCTCGAGGGTGATATCGCGGACGCAAAGACTAAGGCCGCCGGTCTCCGTGAGGCCCGTGCACGGATCGTTGAAGAAACGACGTCCGCCAGGATCGAGAGGAGAGTTCAAGAAGACTTCCAGCGAGTCCTGAAAGTTGTTTTAGCTGAACTCATGGCAGAAGCGCATGCCGCTAGTCCGGTTGCCGAGATTCCGCCGCTTCAGTTCTGTCTCGGAAGTGACACTTGTGCGGGAAATAAGATTTCTGTTCTTGACCCAGGGATCGAGCACAGCTACCTCGCTTCCGCCGAACAAAACGCCAACCTGCGCCTTCTCCGAAACTCTCCTGCGCTTAACCATGTTCAACGATTCCTTCACGGTAAAACTGCGATTCAAAATATCAACTTGGATTCTATGAAGGCCGAGATTGCGGCCCTTGAAGCCGAAAACCAAAAGCTCCACTCAGAGCTTGACCGAAAAAAGCTTCTCTCTTGGGAGCTCCTCGCAACCTACGAAGAAAAGTTAATGGAGCAAGATACGAAGTTGATCGCGTCTCTTGCGCCGGAATATTCAGCTCCGTTAGTTCCCGCGGCGACGTTAGCTCCGCTCGTGACTGAATCCAAAGTCAAAGAAGAATTGCCTGCACCGCCGGCAGAAAACTCGCCGATCGAAACGGTCGCAACTGCTGAAAAATCGCTCATGGAGAACGCAGACTTTGATTACTTAGGGGTAGACATCCATCAGAAGTCCGAGACCGATATCTGGACCATTATCAGTAACCGCTACAACAAAAGAAAATCAACGTTGGTGCTCCCCGCAGAGAGTGAAGTTCAGTCGAAGTAAACTACCGAAGAGCGGGCACGAAAGTTAACTCCACCAGAGAAATTGTAAACCATAACGTTCATCAAATGACTTCAAGAAGATCTTTTTCCTTTGCCTTCCGAAATGCGAAGAGGAGACATTTCAGAAAAGAGATGGGAGCTTACATTCTTCCGAGAAACTCAGAGGCAAAGACATCGTTAAAATCGAACTCTTAGGTGATGTTTATCGAATTTTGCAAAATTGCTCCCAATGTTAGTCTCAAGTCATCAGGAGTTTTTATGACAAATTTTATTGCCCTTCTTGCTTTATGCTTTGCTGTTTCTTGTGCCTCTTACCATCACACAAGCACAGGCGACACTCTTGGACAGGGTACGCCCACTCAAAGTCGATAAATTACCTATTGGGGATTAATGAAATGAAAAAACGGATCACGCTATTTTCATTTAAAGAGAAGCGAGAATCTCTTTCAAATGTTTGTTGTCGATGGCCCGTTTCACCATCCCGATCCAGTATTCTTCTTTAAGACCCTTAAGCCCTCCAATACGGATGATTCGCCCAGACTTCGCCCAAGCTTTGGCGCTCTCGTCGCCGAAGACCATGAGTCCGTCCCCGCGGGCGACGAGTTCTTTTTGAAGGGCGGTGTCCTGGGCCTCAACGGCGACATGAAAGGAAAGCCCAGCTTCAAGCATGAACCGGTCAAAGTCATGCCTGAGAGGATTCTGAAAGCCCGGGAGAATGAAGCGCTGGGCATTAAGTGACTTGGGAAAATTAGCTTTTAGTTTTGCCTCTGAATTAGCACCCCAGACCGAAACGGACTCTTTTCCTAAAGAAGAATAGATCATTTCTTTACCATCAGCTAACGGACGGAAGTTCCCAATGAAGACGTCAATTTTTCCGGCCAGGAGGAGCTCAAAAAGTTCCGAACCAGTCCCTTCGATGACTCGAATCTGAAAAGTTTGCCCCTTACCAATGGCACTAATGGCACCGGCGAGCATGGATTTTGGCACCGATTCTTGCGCCCCGACTGTCAGTTCTCGGGCCTTGGCGGTGTATCCCGATTCCATGTTGGTGACGAGTTCGTCTTCGAGTTCTTTAATTGCCTTGGCGTAACGAAGAACATATTCACCCGCCTCGTTCAGAACGAGACGCTTATTGTCACGGTTAAAGAGCTTCGTTCCGAGCCACTCTTCGAACTGCTTAAGCTGTGCGGAAAGAGCAGGTTGCCCCACGAGGAGCTTTTTTGATGCGGAGGCGATGGAGCCCTCTTCTGCGATCACAAGAAAATATTTCAGATGGTGAAGGTTCATCCATTTCATATTAAGAGCCTTTTTTAATTAAGGTTAACAGGGATAGAGTCACGCTTGCAAGAAGGGGGTCTTCGATAAAAGCGAAGGCAGAAAGTCTTAATCTGTTCTTGGACTTTCACTTTGGGTGACATAAAATTTTCGTCATGATACTAAGTGACCGGTTTCGGAAAAGCTTCGCCTCCACGCAGCTCTCAAAAAAATACATTTTCCTCGCGGTCCTTTATGGACTCTCCACACTGATCATTCCTCTGGCGACCCAGTTCCTTGTGAACAGTCTGGCCCTCTCCTCTATATTTGCGAACACGTTTATCTTTGTGGTGATTCTCCTGATTCTTCTCTCGCTGGCGCAGTTACTTAGATACGGCCAGCTCGTCGTCCTTGAGTTCATTCAGCGCGAGATCTTCGTGGCCAAAGCGATGATGTGGGCCGACAAAGTGAAGCGAGAAAAATCGCACTACATGCTGGAGATCCAGACACTCATGAAGAGCTTCAGTATTGCCTACGGCCATCTCGTCGAACTGGGACTGTCGGTGCTTTTCGGTTTTCTGGTGATTATTAGTTTCCATCCCGTCATGCTGGTCCTTCCTTTTATCACCGGAGCCGCCTTCTGGTTGCTCTTTAAAACCTGGAGACCAGCGGTCGCCACTTCGGTCGAAGAATCCAATGTGAAGTACAGGCTCGTGGACATGAAGTTTGAAGAACAGCATCTGGGAGACCCGGAGCTCGTGAAGTTTCTCGCCGCACGAGACGCGCACTTTACCTATATCAAACGCGCCACCCTCATCGTCTCTGTGGCGTTCGTTTTGTCCCAATTATTTCTTCTCGGAACGGGAATTTTTCTCATTGAGGTCTCTCAGCTTTCCGTGGGTCAACTCGTTTCCGCTGAGATCATTCTCACCGGGATTATGGTCTCGGTCACCAAGCTCCCGAAAACCATGGAAGCCCTTTACGACTTTGACACCAGTGAAATAAAACTCGAAAAAGCACTGGGAGCTTTAGATGCATACTAAGGATTACCTCACGCCGAAACTGACCTGGCTGCCGACCTCAAAAAAAACCATCGCCATTTTTTCCGGGGTCGTCATCGTTTGCCTCTTTCTCCCTTGGATCGCTTTCACGACCGGTAATGGAGTGGTCACTTCGATCGATCCCAATGAGCGCCCGCAGCGGCTCAACGCTCCTGTCGATGGCTTTGTAAAAACCTGGCACGTCAAAGAAGGCCAGTACCTGAAGAAAAATGATCTCATCGCCGAACTCACAGATAACGATCCCCTTCTTCTTGATCGCTACGATCAAGAAAAAGTCTCAACGAAAATGGCACTCGAGTCTGCAGAACTTATGCGGGATACGGCCAAGATCAATCTTGACCGCCAATTCAGTCTTTTTAGGGACGGTCTCTCCGCTAGAAAGGACTACGAAAAAGCCAAGATCGAATACTCGAAGCTCGAGATGGAGGTCGCCAAGTCTCAGGTCTCTCTGACAAAATCAGAGTCTCAGTACTCTAAGCAATCGAGCCAAGTGATCCGGGCGCCCCGAGACGGTTGGGTGATTCGCCTCCTTCCGGGGGAACTCGGACAGCTGATCAAAAAAGGCTCCGCGGTTGCTGTCTTCGCTCCGAAAGTGGAGTCTCCGGCGATGGAAATTTGGGTCGACGGAATTTACGCTCCAGTTGTTCAGGCCGGACAGTCGGCGCGGATTCAGTTCGAAGGATGGCCTTCGCTTCAGGTTCCGGGCTGGCCATCGGTGGCCATCAATACCTTCCCGGCCAAAGTTCATCTCGTCGACCAGGCCAGTTCCTCCGGGGGAAAATTCCGAGTTCTGGTGGTTCCTGACGGAAAGTGGCCGTCCAATGCGGTTCTCAGACTCGGGCTCAACGCCCGAGGATTCATTCGGCTTTCGGATTCTTTCGTGCTGAGGGAAATCTGGCGTCAGCTCAATGATATCCCCGCACTCCCGGATCCCTACCGGACGGAAATCGAAGAACTGAAAATAGAAGACGGACCCAAAGGCAAAAAAGAATGATTCTCTTTTTTGTCCTTATGAGCTTGAGTGCAATTGCCATCACTCCCGAAGAACTCCGAGAGTCGGTGATCAAAAATTTTCCTCTCATCGAAGAGGCCGTGCTGAAGCGGGAAGCTGCTGACGCCGATGTCTTGTCCGGCAAAGGAGAGTTCGATCATAAGCTCAAGTTTAAATCGAGAAATCGCATCGAAGATAAGTTTGATAACCAGATCTTCGAAACCTCCATCGAGCGCAACACCGGAGTCCAGGGGATCTCTCTCATCGGGGGCCATCGCCAGGGGGTCGGAACGTTTCCTCTCTACGACGGAAAATTTAAAACGTCGGCGTTAGGGGAAATCTACGCGGGAATTTCTGTGCCCCTTCTTCGTGACCGAGACACTGATGAAGGGCGGACCAACCTGGCCGTCCAGCGCATCGAGCGTGACCAATCCAGAGAAGACGTCCGTGTGAAGCAGTTCATGTACGTTCACAAAGCACTGTCGCTTTATTACAAGTGGATCGCCGAGGATCGGGTGTTAAAAATTAACCGCGAACTCCTCGAGCTCGCTTTGCAGCGCGAGTCCATGCTCCAGATCCGGTTCAAGCGCGGAGACGTCGAGAAAGTAAAACTCACCGACAACGAGCGCACGATCGCTAAGCGCGAAGCCGAGGTTCAAAAGTCGGAAGTGAAGCTGCGCTCGATCGAGGCGCAACTGATTCTTTTCACCGGCGACGTCACGAGAATTTCTTCTCTCGAGGATAAAGATCTTCGCACTCTCTCTGATCCGCAGCTGGGATCACTGCCTGATCCCGTCACACTTCCGCAGGTGAAGATCCTCACTCTCGAACAAAAAAAGGGGAAGCTTTTGAGGGATCTCAATGAGCAGTCCCGGTTGCCAGGATTAGGTGTTGACCTCCTCGGTTCAAGGGAACTATCAGGGAATTATCCCTATGATCCAAATACACTTCAGGTCGGCGTGCGCTTTGATTTTCCGCTGGAGAATAGAAAGGCCCGAGGGAAAACTGTCTCCCAGGAGTACAAGCTCCAAGCACTCGAGCGCAGACTGGCCTACACACTCGGAGAACTCAAAGCAAACTACGACAACGCCGTGACGGTGACCGGGATCAATCTGCGCCGGTTCACCACCACTTCTTCAGAAGCAGACATGAGCCGGACCATGGCGGAGGCGGAAAGAGTTCGTTTCCGGATGGGTGGCTCTGAGCTCTTCACGGTGATCCTGCGCGAACTCGACGTCGCAGACGCCGAGATTAGAAAATGGTCGTCCTGGTACGATTTTCATCAGTCCGTGCTGGATGCGAAGCTCTTTAACGGAACGATCTAATAACATCATCCGATGCGATTAGAGTTCATCAACTTCATCGCAAACCTCTGCCTTCGGAACAGTTTGCATCATTTGATTATATTGCTGAAGCAGCAGCACCGGGCGCTGGAGGCAATACGATGGTGGAGAATGGGACGCATTTCGAATGGCAGAACACAGAGGATGAGTGATTAAATTCTGGAGACAGAGTGCTGTGATCACACCGTTTGAGCTTGCCTGATTTCCGTTTCTAAAAAAAAAACGCGAGCCGGGACCATTTCCATAATTCCAAAAGTAGTAACTTCCTGGACCAGTTCCTGTTTGGTAGGCAAAACTCGACCACGGACCATCCTTTTTCAGATAGTAATATTTCGACCCGTACTCAGTACCATTTAACCAGTAATACTTACTCCCCGGACCATCGCCCTTGTTCCAGTAATAGAGACTCCCTGCCTGGGACCCTTGCGCCCAGAAGCGCTGACTTCCCACTCCGTCACCGCAGTTCCAAAAGTAGGAGCTCGCGTGAGCGAAGCTCGTCATCATGAGAATAAAAAAAAGTATTTTCATCATTATCTTCTAAACACTTCATTCCACGGACGACCGCAGATGGTTCCATTGGCCACGTATTCATTTTTGAGATGATTCCCAATCGCCGCCGTGACTCCCGTCCCTTTATTTTGGCAAATAAAAGTATTGTACTCGGCCGGACAGGACTGAGATGTGCATTCCTGGTTACCGCTATTTCGCGCGAGATAATGAGCAAATGTTTTGACTCCCGAGCCATTGGCACAAGAAAGTTTGGAGCAAACATCATTTTCATTTTCCACTGACTGAAGAAGATTGCACGCACGAACCATCGGCCAGAGGATATTTTCTGCCGTCGTATTGCGATTATTTGTGACGTTCTCGCGACTCGTATCTTCAACGATCGTCTGCGCATTTTGAGAGAGTCTTCTCAATTCAGTTTGCATTTGATCACTTAGGTAGGGACGCAGCATATTCACCTGGTTCTGAAATGATCCGGCATCATTAAACTGAGCATTGCTTCTTGACCGGTTTTGATTGTAACGGTCGATGACATCGCGGTGAAGCTGAAACTGAGAGAGGCGATTTCTCCAGGCGTCGATTCTGTTTCCCACCTCATCTGAGAGTTCCGCCCGCATCGAGAGCATTTGGTTAAATGCACCCGCGAAGTTCAGAGGATTTCCGCCTAAGCTTCCCCCATCAAACTGACTCATGGCCGTTTGAACTCGAGAAAGATCTTCCGGAGTTTGATTCGAACTGTTCCCTACCTGATCCATCAGAGTCAGGAGATTTTTTAACGATTCCGCTCGTGTTTTTTCCTCACGCAAGCGGCTGCGTTCACGGTTTCTGGCCGGATTGGTGAGCGGTTGTCCCCCATTTTTGGCACTCATGTACGTATCAAGATGCGGATTATCCGGTGCGAGCATGAGATCAATATTGTTGACCACGTCTTGAGCACTTTGAAGACCAACACTCAAGGGAGTTTCTCCATCCCCACCGAACTGAGAAGTCGGTGTCACTAGCCTTTCCATGAGAGAGTTAAATGTCTCAGAGAAATTCGCAGTAAATCCTGATGCCCCAGCGTCACCCGGTCTTGGAGCAAGCCCTCCGATGACAGCACTGATTTCACGGTAGAGATTTTCCGGACCACTGACGTCACCCAAAACTTCACAAGCTCGAGTCGACTGTTCAAAACGAGATCTCTCGCGAAGAGTATATTGTTCCGAGGCATCTCGTTCACAACGACGGGCCTTCGTTTCAATTTGCTCATACAAACAAGCAACCTTTTCAAAGTTCTGTTGGTTCTGATCGGCGACATAGGGATCACGATTCCCGCGGCGAAAAAGTCTTCCAATGGCACTCTGAAGGAGTCCAGTGACGGCACCGATTCCAAGGGCCATGGGAGATCCGACAACACTCAACGAAGCTGCACGGCTGGCAAGACTGACCGCTGACTGAATGATGTTCATTCTCTGATTTGGATCTTCGCCGATGCACTCGTCGTTATTAATCATCGAGGTAAGAATAGCGACCCCAGCTCGGAGAGTGTCCACTTGGAGCTGACTCGATCTCTGGGCAGAGATAAATTCCCGCGATGTCTCGCACGTATTTCTTTTCTGGATGCGTGCTGAACTAATTAATTGCTGAGCGCAAGCGAAGGCTTCTGCCTCCGGTTTTCCCCGGCACCCAGAGAACATATCTCTCACCTCAGTGTTACTCGAGGTGTTCACGAATTGATCGTACTGGATGTCATAAAACCGCTCAAAATTGGAACAACTCGCTTGGATCGGAGAATCTGGATTGAGCGGGCGGCTTGTGTCGTTAAAATTATTGAAGTCCTGCACACTCGCATCGAACGCATCAAAACTTTGCTGAGTCGACTGACGACATTGTTCCGAATTATTCCGAAGTGAGCTTGCCATTTGACGCGCACTTGTCAAAAGAAGGCGGTCGTCTTGAGAGACTTCATCACCCATACCGAAAGTACAAAGGTTGCTCTCCATCCTCACATCCGGAAGAACCAGCTGAGCTTGGCCCGCTCCTCTGGGAGAGATGAAACGCTGGCCTCCCGTGCCGCCCGGATTGTAAGAATCCATACCTGACTCTTGCCCGTAATCCTGAGAGGGATTTCCACCCCCCCCATAGCCAGATGAAACTCCGCCGGCCATTCCTCCTTGCATTCCTTTTGGGTCTTGCGCGGAAGCCGCAAAAGAAAAGACTAAAAAGACAGAGAATAACTTTTTTGAAATTTTCATGGTGATGACTCGAGAGATTTCTTAAAGGATTCTATGTGAGACAAATATTCTTTTTCTTTTCCTGAGGGCAGATTGAAACTAAAAAGATAATTCTGAAAAGATTTCCCGACTTTCTTCTGAGCATAAACTTGCTCATTGTTTATTTTTCCCTCTTGCGAACTCTTCCGGCAGAAAATCCATCTTGAGTGTTTAATTTGTTTGGCACAGGGACCTTCTTCTCGAATCTGACCACCGAGAACAAATCCTTGAAGATCTTTGTGATTTTTATGCAGAAGTGTGAGAACCTTTTCGCCCTTCATCTCAATCATCTGCGAATCCCAATTCTTCTCATCAAGGGAAACTGAACCTCCTCGAGGGAGTTTCAAATTGGCCCCATAAACCAATGAGCTCAGAACCATAGTCATGATAAGTATGCACAATTTCATACGTATCTTATCGGAATACGCTCATAATCCTTAAGAGAGCTCAGTGAAAAGTGATTAATTTCAACACCATATCTCGATTCCAGAGTGTAAGAAAGACACTCCTAAAGACAGACTTTCCTGCTTGGGAATCATGTTTAAACGGCGTAATGTTAAGTGGTTATTCCCTTATTATTCGAGGAATTTTTGTATGAAAATGATCGGTCTTTTTCTTTTTTCACTTCCCCTTCTCACGAGCGCAGAAACTCATCTCCCCCACATGGATCTTGAAATGACCTCAGCTGAGTACGCTGAAGTCTTGAAGTCCATTCCAAAATCAATCAAGATCGACGCTGAAGTTGAAGCAGCACTAAAACTTGGTATGCGTTTATCCGCATGGGTCGGGAAAGTGAACACGGGAAGAACTCCGGAAACGGCGATCCGACTAACCTCAGCGGCCACTCGTCGCGGAATTCCGATTGATAAACCGAACATCTACAATCCAGCGATCATTGGAAGAACTCAGATTGAAGTTTTAGGTGATATGCCCAAGAGCATGCGTGATGTGATCTTAGGATCTGGAGAGGTTCCAGGAACAATCGATATTGATGACGAAACATTTATTAAACACGCTCGCCTCCTCGATCGAAACTATCAGTCAGCGGCCCGCTATAAATCACTCGATCCATTTCGTGGTGCTTATACTCAAAGAGCTGCTCAAGATGTTCGTGGATATTACTACCTCGCCTCCAATAAAATTTCAGCAAATGAACTCCGCGATACCGCCCTTATCTCTGCCGATAAGGTAAAACCGATTAAAGAGGCCCTCGCTGGAATTTGCAAAAACTCGAGCATGTGGGGCAACTGTACGTCAGGTGTAGAAAAAGCATGGACTGAAAATAAACTCGGCGAGTTCTACACAAAATATTTCACTGGGGCGAAAAAACTCTGGGACGATTTTTTCGTGATTCCATCGGGAGCAGCGAGATCTGATTTTTCCTGGAGTGGAAATTCGATGAGTGTTGTTTTCAACACACCAGCAATTCCTAAATTCATACCCTATCTCAAAAATAATATCGAAGAAGAATTCCGCTGGAATGGCTGGGGTATCAAGATGAAATTCGGGACTTACACTCTTGGACCGAAACTCGTTTTCAAGCCAGGCGTCGTCCCTTCAGTGAATGGTCTTGGCGGCGATACCATCACCATGGATTCTAATCAGCCGATCGAAGAGTACGAGTCGCAGTGGACGATCCGTCACGAATTCGGCCACGTCCTTGGGCTCCCTGACTGCTACCATGAGTTCTACGATACCAGTCTCAGGGCCTTCGTGAATTACCAGCTCGATATTACCGATCTCATGTGTTCACGCGCAGGAAATATGAAAGAGAGAATCTACCTCGAGCTCAAAAAGGCTTACGCAAAATGAAATACCTCCTCCTTAGCTGCCTCTTGATCACTTCGGCATTCGCTCACGGAGATCATGACTGGCGTGAAGATTACGAAGCCTTCCTTTCCGTTCAGTATGAAACTCTTCCGAGGATGAAGAGCTTCATTCCCTTCACGGAAAGAGTGGACATGGAATTGTTCCAGGAAAAACTCGCCATCCTCACCGGCGATGTTGTCGTTCCGGGAACGACTCAGAAAATTGCAGAAAGAAAGTCGACAGCGGGACTTGATCTCACCAGAAAATTTCTCACGGATGAATATCAAAAAATTGGATTCACCACAGAACTTCATCCGTTCGCATCGGGTGTGAACTTTGTTGCTGAGAAAAAAGGCACGACCCGTCCTGAAAAAATCCTCATCCTCTCTTCTCACATCGACTCGGTCGGCAATAAAGGGGCCAACGATGACGGATCAGGAACGATCGGACTCTTAACAGTGGCCCAGATCCTTGCGCAGAAAAATTTCAGCATCACGATCCGCGTGCTTGGCTTTGACCGCGAAGAAGTGGGTCTGAAGGGTTCAGACGCGTATGTCGCCGCTCTTACGAACAAGACTGACATCATCGGCAACATTAATTTTGAAATGATGGGACACAACTCAAAAAAAGATGGCGCCTTCCATGTGATTGATTGCAACTCAGGCATCTTCGGCGGAAATCTTCCGATAGAGAACTCACAGTTCCTCTCTCAGTCGATGAAAGAGTCGATCACTGAACTTAATCTCAATCTCACGGTCGTGAAGGCCTGTACGGACCGCTCAGATCACGCATCGTTTTGGCGCCATAAGATTCCTGCGATCGTTATTTCTGAGAACTTCTTCGGAGGCGACGGGGACCCTTGCTATCACGCCAAGTGTGACGTGATGGATGAGCGTATCGATTACGCTTACATGGGAAAAATTCTTGAGGCCCTTCTTCGAACTATTGAAAAACAAGCTGCTCGCTAATTTCCGAAATTCTTCATTAAAGAAATCGATATGAGAATTGAAGAAATCTCTGATTTGTTTAAAATTGCGGCGTAAATTTGCAATCCATTGGCATGGTTACTGTGGGAGTCTCTTCAACTTCGCTCTCCAATGCTTGAGTGCAATTTAAAACAGGCACTCACTTCTCCATGGCAGAAATTGGTGCAAAGAACATCACCAAAAAAGGCATGACCTTTGGGACTGCAAGGCAATCATTCAAGACTGTAAATTTAAACCGATGGATATGGCAAAGGGCATAGTCGCTAGACCCTATATGTATATGGTTAGTGGATCTTAAAAATTTCTGCTAAATTGAATTAACTTTATAGCACATCGTAGAAATAGGTGTTGCGGCCCTGGCGGCTGCTTGATCACAAGGAACGGAACCATCAAATAGGTCTAAGCAATAGGATTGTCCGGGAACATTAGCTCCGGTGCCGTTTGTACCCGATAGACCACTTGTTCCCCAACATCCATTTAATAGTCGTTGGCTGGCCCCCCAAGACATCACTCGAGCCGTTACGACTGCATTCGCTGGTAGATTTGAATAGCTATAATAACCATCACAAGCACCTGGTTGCCCGTTGTAAGTACAATTCATAGTTGCAAGATAGCCTGATCCAGATAGGGTTGTTGTCGATCGAGTGTTCGGCTGACAACTTCCCCCGCCCAAAGTATAGCCAGAATTACATGACCAAGAACAAGAGTTACTCGCTCCTCCACTCGAAGTATAGGTTGAGTTTGAGCCACCATTTGTACAAGCATAGCGATTATTATCTAAGGCAGGAGAATAGTAGCCAACACCCACAGTCGCGCATGTGCCACCAGAATAATAATAACTAGCATCGCAACCAAAGGAGCAATTATTAGTTCCATTTCCTGAGCTTGTATAAGTGGAATTAGCGGGCTTGTTGGTACAGGCATACCTGTTTGGATTGGCATCGGGAGAATAATAGCCATTGCCTACATAGACACAAGATCCAGCTGAGTTATAAGCGTCAACAGCGCAGTCATAGGCACAACTATTCGATCCACCACCAGAGCCGGTGTAAGTAGAGTTAGCTATTTTATTAGAGCAGGCAAAACGACTATTATTACCATAAGGAGAGTAGTATCCGACTCCAACATAACTACAGACTCCTGACGAAGAATAATAATCAGTGGTACAAGCGTAGCTACAGTTATTCGATCCTCCTCCGGCACTTAAGTAATCGGAGTTTGCAATTTTGTTAGTGCAGGAATAATAATTATTATCTCGGTAAGGAGAGTAGAAGCCAATTCCCACATAGAAAGCTGCAGTCGATGTTGAGGCCCCATAATAATCAATTCCAGCGAGGCAATCTGTTTGATCGTCAGCACTAGCTCCTGAGACACCCCTAGTGAATCGATTTGTTGGGCAAGCAGTT
>CANETG010000029.1 GCA_947440875.1 Bacteriovoracaceae bacterium | reverse complement strand
GGAGAATTCTTATGGAATGCTCCTCAGCGTAATATTCTTTTCTTAAGCGGACGATGAGATCAAAATCTTCCGTGATTGAGCGGTGATTAAATCCTCCGACTCTTTGGACGGCGTCTTTTCTGACCATGCAAAAAGCACCAGAGATAAGGAGCGTTGAATCCAAAAGACTCCATCCCAAACGTTCACAGATAAAAGTGCGGAGGTATTCAATGCGCTGGAAAGTGACAAGCCAAGAGCTTTTTTTACTTTCGACTGGAAGATTGTTTTTTAACGTCGGTGAATTCATGACTTGGATCACACCTCCGCAAGCAATCAGTTTCTCATCCTGAGCAAAAGCAGACAGGCATGATTCAACTCCATGGCGGGAAGGGATCGTATCGGCGTCCATCGTGCAAACCAGTGGGTAGCGCGCATGGAAAAGTCCGCGATTAAGTGCCTGAGCTTTTCCTAAATGCGGACCATTTACAATTTTAAGAGCTGGATGAGTAATGGATTCAAAATAGTTATCACTCACTTTTTTTAGAAAATACATGGTGGAGAGAAGTTTCATCGTCTGATCAGAAGATCCATCGTTAATAACAATGATTTCTTTTTTTTCATGACCAAGACAGAGATAAGTCTGAATAGTTTCAACGACGAGAGATTCTTCATTATAGGCAGGGATAAGAAAACTTACGCCCGGTAAATCAGTTGCCGTTTCCTTGTTAGTATAGCGACGAATTTTCATCCAAGAAAGAACGAGGAGGACTGCATACAGGCAGGCGATAAAGAAAAAATAAATAGCGGTGACCTCGAGTAAAAGCAGAGTTAGGTCTTTCATTAATCCACCGTCCAGTAGAGATTAAGAGTTGTTGTGAGAAATTGATTCTTTAATTGTTCGTAATCAGTGTGATCGAAGACTACTTCTGTGCGCAAATTATCCGAAAAATACCAACTGCCGCCTAATCCCCCTGAGCGAGTATCGACCAGAAGATTTGAGCGCCCCACAATTCCTTGTGAAGCTTCTCTGCCTTGAAAACTAAAGACGAAGGCGTTGAACTTTTTTTCAACGTAATAGATTGCCCTCACTCCAAAATTGTAAATATCTTCAGTTCCGGCGGGTGAATGAATTGTTGCACGTCCTGCCATCAACTGTGGAATGAGTATCCAGTTTGCAAACTTTTCAATTTCCATCCCAAGGTTGAGCAGATGAACGCGAGTGATACTGTAGCGGTTATCACGGTAGACCAGGTAGGGAGTAAGCCCCGGAGCGGCCGAATAGTAAGCAGAAAGAATTCTCTGCTCACGCGGGAGAATTTCATTATCATTTTCGCCAAGATAATAGCGTGCCTCAAAAGTCAGCTTGTCACTCACTCTAAAACCCAAGACTGTCCCAAAACGTTTTTCAAAGAGTGTGAATCTTTCGAGGTAAGTCCCATTCAGCCCTACGGAGAGTTTTCTTCCCAGATCGTGCTTGGCAGAGAGCTCATGTTGCCATCCCGTTTCGTTTTGACGGGTGATTGAGAGATGGTGAGAGGAAAGAAAAAAGTCAGTCGAAGACAGAACTGTACCTGATGTAAACAGTACGGCAAAGAGAAGGAAGTTCATCCGTGACCTTTCAATTGTTAATCCTAATCACTATGCTAAGATTTTTCTGAAAGGTTGGGCAATTCAATTCCATGAAAGTTATTCATCTTAACGAGGCAGTGTCCTCATTTCAGAAAGTTTTTAAAGAAGTTCAGGGCCTTAAACAAAAGGTTGTCATTTGGCAGGTCTTACAAGGACACCGATCTATCTGTGATACTCTTCTGGTTTCTTACAATCAGGAATTGAGGATCCTCGACGTTCTCCCAGGAGATTCTGAAGTCATTCTTTCTCATCCTCTTTATTTTTATCTTGAAGACCAACAAATTATTTTTAAATCAACAATAGAGTCTAGGAATGCTGCGAGCATCTCTGTCAGGTGGCCTGCCGAACTTCAATTTTTAGATGAAGAAGAAAATATCAAAATTAAAAATGTGAAGAGTGTTCAGACTTTTTGGAGCTCGAGGATCCACGGAGGTGTAGAACGGATTAACGATTTCATTCGAGTCAAGACGATGAAGGATAGAACCTCTCGCGATCAAGACTTTCTTCAAGGAGAGTTTGATCACACTACTCTCGACGAGGAAGACAGATTTTTTTCCGGGAAAAGGGAAAGTCCGCGGGTTCGTCCGAAGGCAGATAAGCTCGTGAAGATCGTAAAAAAAGGCGATGAGAAAGTGAACGTTATGAAGCTCTTTGATCTCTCACGCGGGGGGATGGGCTTTCTTACGGTTAATCCTAGTCAGTACGCAAAAGGGACAGAGATTTTCGTCACGGCCTTCGATGCTTTTGAGCTTGATGATATTCTGATCGGAACGATCGTGTCTCTTCGCCCGGTAGATGAATCGAATGTCGAATTCAAAGTGGGAATCAAATTTAATGAAGGCCAGGATTAGAGACCCTCTGTCCCAGTTATCATGAATGTCCAAATTGCGAGCCACGTTCCTGGATCGTGGAGATTTGAACTCTGAGGTCGATCATCTGCTGATCCCAATACCCCGCGGATGAGAACTGAGGAAAAATCCGCTGAAAAGAATGATCGTCCCAGCGCTTGGCGATCCAAGCATTGAAATGAACCATTCGCATCGATCTAAAGACTTCGGTCAGATCCATCCGCTGCTGATCCTTTCGAGTCATCTCACGGTAAGCGGCAAGGAAGTATTCTCGATCCTTCATACTGTATTCATCGTTACCCGAATTCAAGAGCCAAAGGTCCTGTTCAATGGGACCGGTGAGACAGTCATCGAAATCAACCGCCCTGGGGCCTGCACTTGTCCAGACAATATTTCCACGGTGAAAATCTCCGTGGAGTCTTTGGACCGGAAGATGCGCGATCATCGGCGTAATCAGTGCTTCGAGCTGTGGAAGTAGAGTGAGATAAAAACCAAAGCTCGGATGATCCACAACTTTCGTATCCTGAAGAGCTTCCATACTTCTTTTAATGAAAGTGACCGGAGAGAGATTGAGCCTATGAGAAAATGATTCCATGGAACCAATGTTATGGATCCGACCGATGAGACGTCCCGCTTGTTCGAGCTCTTCTTTATTGAATTCGTCTTTGAGTCTTCCCATCACTTTCGGAAAGAGCGCGTAGAATAAGTTTGTCTCAGCATTTAAAAGCACGGTCTGGCCACTCACTTCCAGAGGCGCAACAACCGGAACTTCAAACTCAGTCAGAGTCGTGAGGAAGGTGTGTTCTTCTTGAATCTGTGCGCGCGTCCAGCGACCTGGGCGGTAGAATTTTACGATCACATTTTGTTTCGAGAAACCATCCCCCATGTCTTCGGCGGTGGCGAGCTCCACATCATAGACGCGATTCTCAAGGGAATTGAGCGCCATATTTCTGCCGGTGAGACGCTTTCCTAAAGACTCCACTGCCTGCATCACATGATCGGGAGTGAGGAGATGGAAATGCTGGGTTTCTTTACCCCATAGACCTTGTGAATCGTTCATGGGACCAATTTAGCAGAAAAGGTCCGATTTTATGTTACAATTTTCCTATGAAACTGTTTTTTCTTCTCCTCATTCTTTCCACCCATGCACTCTCTGAGATTGTGGACAAGGAAGATGAGGCGCGGAAAGCTGCTCTGGTCCTGGGATCGACATACATACCTAAAAAGGCAGACGATAAGTCGGATGTTCTGATCGATTTTGAAAAGAAAGACGTTTTGAATGACGAAGAAAAAGAAGTTGTCCTTGCCAACTATGAAAGAACACGAAATGTCTACAGGGAAGATTCGTCGGATAGTCTCTTCGAAAAAATCTCAAAAGCGTACGTGAGAAATCTCGACAAAATTCTCACGCGTAAAAAAGCCGAGTAAGGCTAACGCCGGCGAGGTCTGTATCTCCGGTATCTCCGTTTCCCCAATCTTCTTCTTTTCCTGACCTCTTTCATATTGTTCTGAAGATCTTTGATGAATACGGCAAGTTCGCGTCCAAAAATCACATCACCTTTCTCTCCGATGTTTTCCACGTTGAGAAACCAGTGATCATCCACC
Source organism: Bacteriovoracaceae bacterium (assembly GCA_947440875.1). Classification (GTDB taxonomy): domain Bacteria; phylum Bdellovibrionota; class Bacteriovoracia; order Bacteriovoracales; family Bacteriovoracaceae; genus Peredibacter. The sequence goes on along the minus strand of CANETG010000029.1, from coordinate 12,490 downwards.
GCTAAGTTTCGGATCATGGTGAAGTTGGGAAGGCTTCTATTGACGATGACTCTCCAGGGATTCTTATCTATCGTGTCGGGATACATTTTTGCGTGTATTGGACTGGAGGTGATTTCAAAGCTGGGCTTTCCAAAAAGTGGTCGCGGGAACTGCATGATCTCTGACAGGTGCCGGTCGCCCGAAACAAAAATGAATGGAGTATTTAGCTTTTTGAGTTCATCAACGAAGCGAGAAAACTCGAGTCCGTGGTTCCCCTCATAAGATTCAAACCCATGGTATCCACCAAAGAACTGGTCGCCTTTGATGAGTAGACTCGGATTAGTTTCCTCTTTGAGCTTTTTAGAAAGCCACGCGGATTGATCAAGACCCAAGTGGGTGCCGTCTTTTTCCGGAGCTCGGTAGAAGCGACCATCAAGAAAGTAGAGGTTGAATACCCCAAGAGAAAGGAGTCCCCCTACGCCGAATCCTTTTTCCCATTCATCATCTGAGAGATCCTGGGCCATAAACGCTTCAAAAATCTCCCGTGAGGCTTCTTTGTGTTGAAAATCTCGACCGGAATTTTTGTTCCCGTAGTCATGATCATCCCAGACGGCGTGGACGGGGATAAGTTTCTCTTGAAAAAAAAGAGGAATAGAAAGGCGGGTGTCGATGTATCTTTGCCAGATACTTTCCGGGTCGGCGTCGAGCGATGATCCTGATTTTTCTTTTTTATCAGCGTATACATTGTCCCCAATGAGGAGGAGATACTCGGGATTTCTTTTTGCGAGTGCGTTCCAGATTTCAAAGTGCTCAGAGTAGTAATCATCAACACAACTGGCGACGGCCAGGTTGAGCTTACTTTCCGTCAATTGACCTTTACCGATCAGTCTTTGATCTAGAACTTTTTCTCCGTCGAAAACGTAAAGATTGAAATCTTTTTTCGGATCTCTTGTGAAGATCATTTTATGGATGACGTAAGCAGAGAAGTCCCGCGAGACGGTTTTAATTTCTTCCGGTGCGAGGACGTCACCTTCTGCCGACCGCATTTCAAATCGGGGACTCAGGGTCTTTGGTGCAAGGACTGAGAACTCCACCGAGTTCACATTCGTCACACCCTGAAGGATGGAGAGTTTATCAGTCCTCTTTTCTGGCAACTGACTGCAGGCGCAGATGATGAAAAAGAGAATAGGAATTAACGATTTCAAATTCAGCTCCAGCTCAGAATGGATAACCCAGGTTTAGCAGGACGTTTGATAATTCCACCAGCGGAAGGCCAATGATTGCCGTATGGTCATCCATTTCAATCCGTTCAAATAACTTTATACCACGCTCTTCGAGTTTATAACTTCCGGCGCAGTCCAAGGGGAGATCGATTTCTACATAGCCAGTAATTTCCTGAGTGGTCAGCTCACGCATGTGAAGTCTTGTGGTATTGAGAAATGTTGTCTGCCCCTCAGGCCAAGTGACGGTCACAGCAGTGAGAAGCTCGTGCGTTTTACCACTGAGTTCCTGGAGTTGTCTTACCGCCTCGTCTCGCGAAGAGGGTTTTCCGTAAATTGTTTTTCCGATGGCACAAACTTGATCTGAGCCAATCACGCATGATGAAGGATTTCGCTCATAGACGGCTTCTGATTTTAGGCGAGAAAGTCTGAGGGCAATCTCAGGAGGCTCGAGATTCAGGAGCTTCATCGGAGCTTCGTCGACGCCGGGATTTTCCGTAGAAAAACTCCAACCGAGTTTACTAAGAAGTTCAGCGCGGTAGGCAGATGTAGAAGCAAGGATGAGGGGGTAAGGAATCTTCAATGATTAATCTTTTCCCAGATCTTCAGGCAGAAAATCCGGTTCTGTTTTAAGTCTTTCCAAGGATAGTCAAGAATGATGTCACGGGTGGGGGATTTGTTGATCCCCGCCTGGACACAACTTTTACAAAGAGTGAGCGTATAGTATTTTCGATAGTAGGCATACACAGCGGCGTACTTTTCATCAGTCGTTTCTGCAACCGTCAGCGCAAGTCTCAATTTCTTAGCGTGAGAGGTCATAATTTCTGTAAGCTTTTTCGCCTCTTTTTTTTCAAGGTCCATCGACCAGTCAACGGGTGAAGGAGTCATTTCTTCAATTCTTCGAAAATGAGGGCCGCACCACCGAAGACGGCACCTTTGTCTGACGAGACGGTCGCTGAAATAACTTTGATTTTTCCTTTGAGAGAGAAGTGAACGAGTTGGTTGAGTTTTTCCTCGATCACCGTATTAAATGAATCCCCGAGTTTCGACACTCCACCGCCAATCACGAAAGCCTCTGGCCCGAACATGACCGCCATACTCGTCAGACCCGTGGCAAGTTCTTCAGAGATGGTATTGATAATCGTTTTCGCTCGCTGATTCCCTTCGTGATAAAGAGTGCCGAGTTTTTCGATTGTCCAGTCCTCTCCCGTGAGCTCGTGAATCGTTTGTTTGATCCCTTTAGCGGAAAGAAAACTTTCCAGATGATTCATTCCTCCGCAAGAGCAGAGGCGTTTTTTCTCATGGGGAATAAGAACGTGACCGCCCTCAGCTCCCAAACCATCATGGCCGCGGTAGAGCTTATTTCTCATGATGAGACCCGCCCCAACACCGGTTCCGAGAGTGATCAGAATAAAGTCAGAGAGATTTTTCCCTGCGCCCCAACGTTTTTCTCCCACCGCCGCCAAATTGGCATCGTTTTCAATGACCGATGGAACGCCGAAGTGCTCAGTGAAAAGATTTTTTAAAGGAACGTTTTTCCAACCAAGATTAGGCGCCTCTGAAACGACGCCAGTATAAAAATTCGCCATCGGAGCGCCAGCTCCGACTCCGTTGAGCCTGTGGTCGCCTTTTTTAATTCCGTAGCTAGAAACTAAAGCGAAGGACTCCTGAGCTATTTTTTCAACGAAGAGATTGGCTGGAATATTTTTATCCGTAGGGATGTGATGGAACGCGAGGAGGGTGCCATTTTGATCAAAAAAACCAATCTTAGTGTTGGTTCCTCCGATATCAATTCCGAATGCATAATGCACATCACCCATAGTGTAAAAACGCTATCATGAAACTCCGTCTCTCGGCTATAATGAGAGATACTGTTTTATAGGCCCAGAGAGTCAAAGAAATTGTGAAACCCGTTAATCTTAATCAGCTTTTATTTCATCCCAAGGCTCCTTGTATTTCCTTTTTTGTCCCACCTTTTGCAAACGAGGAAACCGATGTTGCCTGGGAGTTGTTTTTTAACGACATGGTGGAGCAGCTCGTTCTTCAAAAGTGCTACGAACTGGTTAAACTCATGGCAAAGTCTAAAACGGCCGTAAGAAAAGTCATTAAGTCTCAACCCGAGAAGGGTCACGGATTTTTTCTCTCAGAAGCGATTCAAGGCTACACCATGCTCACGCAAATGGTTGAGCCTTATTGTATGTTTGGAAATCGTTTTCACGTTCGTCCTTTCATGGAAGAAGTTTTGGTGAATCCTGAATTCATTCTGGTCAATGTCTCTTTGTACGATATCAAAGTTTACCGCGCTGATTTTCGTCACGTCGAAATCATCAAGCACTACGAATTTGACAATTTCACGAATAAAGACTTTGGAGGGATCCCGCGAGTCTTTGCGCCCCAGTTCCTGGGACTCATTCCTTACCGGAGTATTCTGGCGATCCGTGCGGTCGCCAAAAAAGTCATGGACATGACCCTGTATGATTCTCTCCCTGTCGTTGTGACAGGGTTAGAACAGATGAAAAAAATATTTGTTAAGCACTTCAATGATGAGACGGGAGTCATCGCCCATTTTGAAGAAGATTTCTACGAGAAAACCTGTGTGGAAATTCTTGAAAGATGTAGAGTCTTGCGGCCCGTGATTATGGATTTCAATTCCGCTCAATTAAAAGAGCGCTTAAAAAGAATGATGAAACTAAGAAAGATCGTGACGGATCTTGATCTGATCGTGAAATCAGTGTCCGAAGGGAAAGTCATCCATCTCGTTTTACCCGTGGAAAGAAAACTTTGGGGAAGAATTGATCTTGAAAAAGGAACCGTTAAACTTCACAAACGTGTGAGTAAGAAAAATCTTTCAGTCGATATCTTGAATGAGCTCGCGGAGGAAGTCATGAGGCAAGGGGGAAAAATTCAATTTCTGGGGCCGCACTTCTTTCCCGATAATTCCCAGGTCTTTGCTGTCCTTAAAGGAGCTTGAATGAAACGGATATCGCGCTATCTCCATTTTTTTCCCAAGCTGGGAAAAGGTGTGTACGTAGCCCCAGGGGCGCAGGTCATTGGCCGCGCTGAGTTTGGACCGAATGTGAGTATTTGGCATAACTCGGTTGTCCGCGCGGACGTTAACTTTATTCAAATTGGTGAGAATACCAACGTGCAGGACCTGTGCATGCTGCACGTGACTGAACTCAATTCCCTCACGCTAGGAAAAAACACTTCACTGGGCCACAGCGTTGTCCTTCATGGTTGTAAGATCGGTGATGGTTGCCTCATCGGGATGGGTGCGATTATTCTGGACGGAGCGGAGATCGGAGATCATTGCATGGTCGCGGCAGGATCACTCGTGAGTCCGGGGAAAAAGTTTCCGGCCGGAAGTATGATTAAAGGCAGACCGGCAGTGGTGGAGCGAGCATTAAGCTCTGAGGAGATTCACAAGATCTCAAATCACTATCAAGCTTATCTCGGGTACAAAGACCAGTATCTCCAGATGGAGGAAGACGATGGAACTGATCCACAAAAGTCCGGGCGCTCAGATTAAGAGTCTCGCGACAAAAATCTACGACGATAATCTTTTTTTACTCTCTAGTTCCGTTTCCTACTATTCGGCCTTAGGACTCGCTCCGTTTTTTCTCATCGTTTTATATGTCGCCACCTTAGTGGGCGAAAGTACTCAAGCAAAGATCGTTGAGCGTGGCGGGATTGTTTTTTCACCTGAAGTGGGAGACATGATCCAGCTGATTTTCACGAACGCTAAAGAAGGAATCAACATCGGTTCTATTTCCGGAGCGATCGGTGCGTTTGTTCTTCTTTTCACCGCATCGCTAGTGTTTCTTCAATTCCGTTATTCCCTCGATGTGATTTACGGATTTTGGAGTCCTGATGTGTATAGGCCCGTGCGGACTCATCTCTGGGAGCGCTTATTTGCAATGATCGCCGTCGTCATCGGTGCGGCCCTTCTTCTTGCCTCATTTTCTCTGACGGCGTTCATGGATGACATTTTTGGCGAGTATAAGAACTTCGCCATGATTGCGAACTTTTTACTCTACATCACTATGTTTATGGGGCTTCACTATTTTACTCCCAGTAGACGGCCGAGAAAAAAACACGCTTTCAAAATGGCACTCTTATCATCGATTTTCTTTTTGATCGGAAACGTTCTTGTGGAGAGCTATCTTAAAAAGATCGCTGCCGATTCCGTGTACGGGGCAGCGGGGACACTGCTCGTGTTTCTGGTTTGGACGTTCTACTCCTCGTTTACGATTTTTTTGAGTGTGGAAGTGTTTCTGTATTTAAGAAAAATAGGGCGGATTAAATAAAAAAGGCCCCGTGTGGGGCCCTTAGATTATTTTTTCAGATAAGTATAACTCTTAAGACACGACTCGTAGAAGTCAGTCAGGTCCACACCTTCGCGAGGTCTGATCTTCCCGCGCTTGACCTGCGTATCAATCGAGGCTTTCATGATTTGTGCCATGGTCTCAGGATTGTACTGGAGAGTGGCGAGGACTTGTTCTGATCGGTTTCCGTAAATGACTTCTTCGATATAAAAATCCGTCGGATCATCATCATCGGCGAAGATGTGAACCTCGTTCAACCGACCGAAGCAGTTATGGTTATCACCCATGATGTCTTGATACGCACCAGTCATGAATAAACCGATGTAGTAATCATCACCGTTGAGTTTGTGCATCGGAAGCGTATTCGTTGGACCATCCGGTGAAAGGAAGGTGTCGAGTTTCCCATCAGAGTCACAGGTAATGTCGACGAGTGTGCAAATCTCAGTGGGTCTCTCGTTGAGCTTATGAATCGGCATCACCGGGAGAATCTGACCGATCGCCCAGGTATCAGGTGCCGATTGGAAGATAGAGAAGTTACACATGTACTGAGACGCCATCGAGTTCTTGAGAAGTAAAATCTCATCCGATGCGTATTCATCGAGCGAAGCGTACTCTACAATTTTTGTACAAAGTTTCCAGTATAGAGTTTCAAGTTTTGCTCTTTCATCGAGGGAAAGAATGCCGAATTTGAACGCCGCCACAGATTCTTCTTTGAGTTTCGTGGCATCGTTGTAAACGTCTTGGTAATTCTTCGGTCCAATATCATTGGTGAGTTCACGCATGTTGGAGACGAGAATATTTTCGTTTACGGCTTTGTCAGTATTAAAGTTTGAGGTCGCAGAAATCTCTAGAGCGCCAAATACGTTTGTGACGACACACGAGTGATGGGCGGTAATCGCTCGCCCAGATTCGGAGACGATATTTGGATGCGGAACATCTTCTAAGTCACAGACTTGTTTTAAGATATAAACAACGTCGGCAACGTAATCGCGAGTGGTGTAGTTAATGGACGACGGAGAGTTCGAGCGAGTCCCGTCGTAATCCACACCCACACCGCCGCCCACATCGAAGAATTCGAGTTTTGCTCCCTCTTTAAAGAGTTTGGCGTAAATGCGAGCTCCTTCAGAAATAGAGTCTTTGATTGTCCGAAGATCGGGAATCTGTGAACCGATGTGAAAGTGAAAGAGCTTCAAGCAGTGGAGCTTATCAATAGAGCGGAGATATTTTACGGCCTGGAGAATTTCCGTGATCGTCAGACCAAACTTGGCGTAATCCCCACCCGAAGAGGCCCATTTACCCGATGATTTAGTCGCGATTTTGGCCCGTAAACCAATGACCGGCTCCACACCGATCTCAAGAGACAGTGCCATGAGATCAGTGAGCTCGGAGTATTTCTCAACAACGACGATCACTTTTCTTCCGAGCTGATTTCCAAGCAGTGCCAGGCGAAGGAGATCTTTATCTTTATAGCCGTTGACGACGGTGAGAGAATTTTGATTCGTGTTCATCGCCAGGGCCGCAATGAGTTCTGGTTTTGATCCGGCCTCAAGACCATAGTTGTAGGGAGAGCCGGCATCGACGATCTCTTCGACGACTTCGCGCATCTGGTTGACTTTGATCGGGTAGACGCCAAAGTAGGAACCGTTGAAACGCGCCTCTTCAATCACAGAACGGAAAGTTTTATTGAGGTTAACGACTTGAGACCGAAGGATATCGTGAAACCGAATCACGCAAGGGAAGGGGATGTTTTTATTCTTCATCTCTTCGACGACTTCCATCATGTTAATCACTGGGCCGCCTTGTGCGCGCGTCGGACTCACACACATGTCGCCTTTTTCACCGACAGTAAAATAACCCTCACCCCAACGACTGATCTGATAGATTTCATCAGAGTCCTTGGTGGTCCATTCTTTGACTGCATCGAGGTTATGAAAACGGGTAAATTGCTGGGGAGTTTTCAAGGAAACAGCCTCCGGGAAAAACGTATATTTATAACTCGCACTATAATAAAAAATTACGAGATATAAAAACAGTTTTTCTCGGAGGATGAAAGATTTTATACACTAGCGGGTGGCACGATCTCCTCGAGAACCGGAACCGTCGAAAACTACTTGCTCATCGGCCTCAGGTTCTTCCTGAACTGAGGCCACGTCCCTGTGGTAAGAGGCACAGGCCGAAAGAAATAAGGCCATTAGTGCTGTGAAAAAGTGTGATCTCATTGGCAACCTCCATGTTGTCCTAACACTTGATTTGCGATCGGCGTGCCAAGTGAGAACGAGGGAATGGGAGTGTTTGTGACGCATTTATGATTAAACTGGCCCCGATCAGTGACATAAGTTTACCACCCTGGGGCCATGCTGACCAAAAAGCCTAAGCATCTTCGTGGGTTATCGCCTTGAGAAGGATTCTCTGATCATCAATTGAAAGCGGCTTCTGATCTTCATTACCAAATCTTCTCAGGTTCGATTCATGAACAACACCGTCGAGCGTGCGGATCTTTTTCGTGAGATTTTTCCCCACTTGCATGAACCAATTGGGCAGGAGGTTCGAGAGTTCGTGTTTAGGGATCATGATGACTTTTGAGTCTTCCAAGGCGACCACATCGGAGGCACGAGTTTTCCCATCAAAAAATGAAAGTTCTCCCACAAACTCTCCGGGATTGATTCGAGCAAGTGCGGTGACCTTGGTCCCTTGAACCGAGCACGCCAGAAGCTTCCCCGATTTCACGAGGTAGATATCTGTTGAGGCATCACCTTCTCGGCACAAGACTTCATTTTTTTTAAATGTCTGCTCATAGCCTTGCATACGTTCTCCTAGAGTTTAAGGATCTTTCTAATCACGAGACCCAATTGGTTCATACCCTTGTCGTAATAAATATTCTGCGGATGAAGTTCATCAAAAAATGTAATGTTGTTGGTCCATTCTCTTTCCACCATCCGTGAAAAATCAAACAGAAGAACCTGCTGGGAAGCTGCGACTTTTCGGATGATCGAGTTCTGAACCTCGGTCACTCGCCATGAGGTGCACTCGTACGACGAAGCCTGGAGCATGCTGTTGACACCTTCCTGCGTTTTTCCCAGGTTCTTTTCGACCGTCCCTTCAAGGTGAAAAAGTTGTGCATTCCCAGGGTAAAGCATCGTGTATTTCGTTGCTTTTTTATAGGCGGTTTTCCAGTCTTGTTTTTTCACGAGTTCTTGAAGTTCTAAAACTGCTTTCTCGATCTCAATATTTGATGAAAAGCTACAGACCGATTTCGGTGGCACATCTAGGTTAATCGGGGTGGTACTCAGGATGAGAAGTGAGTTTCGGTCCCGGGAAAGAGCGACGAGCTGAGTGAGCTGCTGCTCGAATAAAAGAAGCTCTGTTTCGAGGCGCTGGAGATAATTTTTTTCTTGAAGTTCTTCGAGGAGGATCGGCTCCGCGGGGAGGTGAGTTCGTTTCATCGGTGTGTAGACCAACCGAGAAAGCCACGGATAAAGAATCATCATCGTATGGATTCGGTCATCTTGATAGAGCTTAAAATTTTGAGAAATTTTTCTGATCTCAGAAATTTCAAACTTAGACTCAGCGAACTCCTCGCTGCCACCTTGGTAAATAAGAATCTGTGGCCACTGCTCGAGAGATTTCAGCTGATGAAGCGTGCGGTGAAGACCCTGACCATCACTGGCGAGGCTTTGAATTTTAATCACGTTATCAAGATTCTGAGAAATCGTTGCCGCGAGTTCGGTTTTAAATCGAGCAAAATAAGAACCCATCCTGTCCCCAACAATCAGGATCGGAGCATCGAGCTTTACCCTCGGAGCTTTGGCGATAAAGTCATAGGGATAAGGAACAATCTGCTCCGGATTTTTGGTCCAACGATCAAAGGCAAGATATCCACCGGTTAGAATGGCAAGAAAGGCGATCGCTCCTAGAAAAGTGAGAATTTTTTTCATGATGGATCTTAGTTTAACTTACGCCTGAATTTTGGTAAACAAGGGCACAATGAAGACCACCGTTTTACCTGAAATTCTTGCCCCTGCCGGCAGCCTCGAAAAACTCAAGGTCGCGGTCCTCTACGGGGCCAGCGCCGTCTTTGCCGGCGGCCAGAAATTTGGACTTCGGACAGCGGCCGATAATTTTACTCTTGATGAGCTTCGGGAGGGCGTGATTTTTGCCCATCAAAGGCAAGCGAAAGTCTACGTCGTCCTTAATTCCTTCCTGCACGATAAAGACCTCGTTGAACTTCCGGATTTTGTCCGGTTCCTCGAAGAGATCAGTGCCGATGCCGTGATTGTTTCCGATCTGGGAGTGGTGCGGACTGTGCGCTCAATTTCCACGCTTCCGATTCATGTCTCCACCCAGGCCTCAACGCTGAATGTGGAAGCAGCAAAGTTCTGGAAGTCCATGGGGGCAAGTCGCATCGTTTTAGGGAGGGAAGTCTCGATCGCTGATGCGGGAAAAATTAAGCGGGAAGCTGGGATCGAGATCGAGCTCTTCATTCATGGTTCGATGTGCATGTCCTACTCAGGGCATTGTGTGATCTCGAACTTCACTCAGGGAAGAGATTCCAACCGCGGCGGCTGTGCTCAGTCTTGCCGGGTGGAGTATTCGCTCGAAGATCTGAACACCAAAGAAAAAAAGAGTTCTTATTTCATGAGCTCAAAAGATCTGCAGGGGCTAAGACTCCTGAAAGATTTTATTGACGCCGGTATCGATTCGTTAAAAATTGAGGGCCGGATGAAGAGTCATCTTTACGCCGGAACAATGTCCAAAGTCTACTCCGAAGCACTTCGGTATTTTGAAGAGCACGGTGACTTTCTGTCGGAAGATCTTATCCGCTGGGAAAAAGAACTCTCGAAGGTTTCTCACAGGGCCTACACTGAGGCGAATTTGAGTGAACCCGCGGGAGCAGATTCCATCTTTAATGAGCGAGAAAATTTCTCGGGCGGAGAATGGAAAATGGTCGGCACGGTGATTAATGCCAATCCAAACTCTGGGACTGTGATTGAAGTCCGGAACGCTTTTAATCAGGGCGAAGAACTCGAAATTCTCCCATTCCGTGGAGAGGCGATCGTTGTGGTTGCCTCTGAGATCATGGATCTTAATCGGAAAACTCTCGCGCGCACGAAACCGACGACAATCGTCCGTCTTCCTTTTATCCACGGCATCGGTCCCTCGCAGCTTGTTCGTCAGAAAACTGTATGAACGTCACAGGCTTTGCTCAAAATCAGCATGATCTATCTCTTTTAAAAGATTCAGGCTCAACTGAAGTGATACTAGGCATGAGAGAGTTCTCTCGTTTCGGAAGATTGGAGCATGACAGTTTCATAAAACTCTCGATGGCAGCGAAAAGTCTGGGAATGAAAGTTATCTTTGAGTGGGACATTCTCATGACCGAAGAAATCTTTGATGATTGCGCTTACAAAATCCACACTTATGCCCCACATTTTGATGTCCTCCGAGTGCAGGACCCGGGAGCCTTTCATTGGGCAGTTCATCGCTCAGAAAAGCCCATTCATTTCATCGCCGAGAGTGGAAACCATAACCTTGAAGGTCTGAAAGGGTGGTGCGAGGCCGGCGGACAAAAAATCGAGCGGATTGTGCTCTCGATTGAACTTTCTCGAGATACCTTGAAAGAATATTGCGCCAAACTTCCTGTTCCCTGTGAACTCCTTGGACTCGGGCGCATTCTTCTTTTCTATTCTCCGCGCTCGCTCCTCGCCCCATTAAATCCGGAAAAAATCGGAGTGAACGAAGAAATTGAAGCACTCGGAGAGAGTGAAGAATCTCCTCATAAAGGCTTTCCTGTTCTTGAGAACCGTCATGGAACGTTCATGTTTCACATTAAAGAATTTTGTCTGATTGAATATGCCCAGGACTTGGCTTCGATTGGATTGTCTTGGCTTCGGATTGACCAGCGCTTTAACGAAAAGAACTTTTTTTCTGAATCGGTGAAGATCGTGAAGCGAACGGCGATGTTTGAGAATTTTAAGGCAGCTTATCCCCAAGATCTCATGCGTGGATTTTACCACGTCAATAAATCTGACGTTCTTTTTCCGAAGCTCAAGAATATGCGGCTTCAGAATCGTCACGGAGATTACATCGGCGAAGTCCTTGAAGCGGAGAAGAGCTCGCACCTTGCGATTTTAGTGAAACTCGAACGAGGTTTTAAAGTCGGAGATAAATTTCAGCTTATTCATCCCAAAGGAGAAATCTTCGAGGGAGAGGTTCATTCACTGAGAAACGTAAATCTTGAAGAAGTGGAAGTGGTCCCGCAGGGCGAACTGGCACTGATTCCTTTTATTCAAGGCGTGTGGGTCAAGAGCCAACTCTTTCTAAAATCCAATACGTGACCGCGAGTCCGCCGTTCCTAAATTTTCTTTTACTCCGGATTTGATAATCTTTTCTTTTAGGAATGAGGTCATCCATATCGGAGGGGATGAGCCAGCCCAGACGCTCAGGCCTATCTTCGCTCAGAAATTTATCGAGCGCATCTTTTAAAAATATCCCTGTTTTTCCAGAAGTTTTTATCCTCTGACCATAGGGAGGATTACAAATGATAAAACCAGATGCGATGGGCGTAAGGAAGGCGTCACCGGTCATCATGGATATGCCAAAGTCTTTGACCGCCGGGATAATTTTTGCTGCGAAATCTCTTTCTATCTCGATTCCATTTAAATTCTTGATTGGTAACTGAGTCCCAGCTTCTGGTATACGGACAAGTTTCCCTTTAAAAAATGGTGCTTCTTCGAAAGAAAATTTGCGCTCATGGAGTGGCACGTGAAAAGTGGCGGCTTCGATAAGAAGTGTTCCTGATCCGCACATTGGATCAGTCACCGTCACGGGGTCAGTGACCCCATCAAAAAGATCGAGGACCAGTGCCGCTGCGATATTTTCTCTCAACGGGGCTTCACCTTTTATAATCTGGAGATTTCTTTTGTAGAGCGGGGCTCCCGAGAGGTCGAGCGAGAGAGTGAGTTTGTC
>CANETG010000028.1 GCA_947440875.1 Bacteriovoracaceae bacterium | reverse complement strand
TCGATAGCGGTGAGGAAATACCCAGTAACATCTCGAACCTGGAAGTCAAGCTCACTTGCGGCGAAGGTAGTGCCAGGGGAACTTGGTGTCAGAATAGCAAGATGCACCCTCTATTTTTAAAAAGCTCAACTTCGGTTGGGCTTTTTTTTGGGAAAAATTTATGACCAATCTTGAACTAGTTGAGAATTTCTTTAAGGCTTATAACGGCCAAGACATAGATAAATGTTGTTCCTACTTACACTCAGACATAAAAGTTCAATCACTGACTTCAAATCAATATACGATTGCTGGTATTGGAAATTTTAAAGAATTTTATAGCAATACTTTTAAGAAGTTTCCTAACCAGATGGCTGTCTTAAAAAATCGTCTGGTCTTCGAAGATACAATTATCGATGAAGAAATCCTTCACGGACGTCCCGAAAATTTGGAAGGTGATCGTGGATACGTCATCTATGCATTTCGTGAAGGTTTGATAGATCGGATATGGATCTAATCTTTAAGTTTTTCTAAGTGACTGAAACAATTTGCGTGCGAATCGTTATTCGTTTTTTTCTCACTCGAGGGTGATCGAGATTCCTGACATAAATTCACTTCTCCATCGTGACCTGAAAGGCGATCGATTTCGGGAATTCCATAAGCATGATGAGCGAGATTTGGCTGCTCTCGACTTTTAAAGTTGAGATCCCTCGCTCCTATGGTTTTCTTGATTATTCCGAAAATAATTTCTTGATAATATTCTGGTACTAGATTGGGTGAGCTGCGAATGATTTTGTGTCTTCTATTTACAACACAAAATTCTTCACCGAGAGTTGGATATCCCATAACAGTTGGGCAAAAATATGGTCGCCATGTTCCTGCAGGGCTTTTTGCCTGGCAACTGCCGCCGGAGAAAACTCCAATTGTGACGTTGGGGCAACTTGCTGGTGGCGGTGAACCTATTTTGAATTTTCCATCGGCATTTAGTAGAACAACTTCAGCACCTGAGTCGATCGCCCTTTTGCACCATGGAATACTTTTAGTGCAGGCTTCTTCTGCCGCTTTTTTACTTTTAAATAATTCTTCGCCAGAGTTTTGAGTCACATGGGAGTGTCCGTTGTGCCAGCTAACTTTATCAGGACAATAAGTTCTAGTTTCTGATTTTGTGTAAGCGTATTCGTCTGTGAAACCAAAAGTGTGAACAACTTCATGGAGCATTGTTGTCCAGGGGAAGCTCGAACTCACGATTGGGAATCTCGGATTGCCAGCACCGATATTCGGAACGCTGGTATAGACTGGGCAAAGATTATAATCACCGCATGCTTTCTGAACATTTCCTAAGTCACATTGAGCGAGGCGAGGGATGCCATGACCTCCTCCACGACAATTTATTCCCGTGACCATAACGGGAGCAATATCGATCATCATCGCTTTTCTCTCGATTAATTGCTTAAAAGGTTCTGTCTCGCGCATGTTTTGGATATATTCGAGTGCTCTGTCTTCCGCGCCTGCTTCGGCAAAGACTCTAACTGCGTAGGATTTACCCAAAACAGGGAGGGAAAAGATCATTAAAAGTATCAAAAACTTCATAGGTACACTTCGGAAATAAAAGGGTTTTTCTTTAATTAGAGTGTAGCACTAATTAATATATTGCCCCTATGTTGCCCCGATGAGCTCAATAGCTTGCACAATATCCTGACGCTTCTTACAATTTAAGGATGGATAAAAAAATTCTGCGCTACCAATTGAATACGCTCTTTATTCTCACCACAGTGAATCTCATTTATTTTTATTATCGGGATAATCTTCCGGATAATTTCTTTGAGATAAACTATCAAAACAGCTCAATCAATATCTTCACTTATTATTTCTTTTCGATGCTTGCTAACTTCGGTTACTGGTGTGGGATATGGATCACGCTTTCTTTTCTCTGCTTCGCCATTTTAAATTCACTCGTCTTTACAAAGAAAAAAGACATCAAAAATCAGGTGGTAATTGCGGTACTGTTGCCTTTAACGTTGGGAATCTGTTACCTGGTATTTCCAACAGCTTTGGGTGAGGGATTATTTTTTCTGATTCGGGAAAATGTAGGAACCCTCACATTACTTTCATCGATTGCCATTTTATCATTGAGCTTTTTTTATCTTGTTTCAGAAAAACATTTCTTTAAGACATGCAGATGGGTTGGTAAGAAAGCTTTAAATCTTTATCAAGCCATTCGCAGTGCGGATTATTCAGGTCTTCAGAAGATAGATTTGAAAGTATGGTTCAATTCTCTGCGGGAAAAAGTTCCTGATCTTTTAGCGAAATTTAGTCCTACTCCGATCGCGGTAGCGCCAAAACTGAAAATTACAACGCCTCCGAAATTTCAGGACAAGATTAAAGTTGAGCCAATCAAGGCATCAGAGCCTGAAGTGATTGAGGAAGAAATTGGTGAGGAGCCGGAAGTCGAGGATGAAACTGAATCGGAAGACGATGAAACAGAAATTTTTGCTGATACTGTTGATGAAGAAGCGGTAGAAGAAACTGATGATGAACTTGAAGAAGTTGAAAGTCCTTATCAGCGTAAGAAAGTAGAAGATAAATTCTTT
Source organism: Bacteriovoracaceae bacterium (assembly GCA_947440875.1). GTDB lineage: Bacteria > Bdellovibrionota > Bacteriovoracia > Bacteriovoracales > Bacteriovoracaceae > Peredibacter. Next base: position 14,008 of record CANETG010000028.1, on the reverse strand, counting down.
GACCATGATGAACTCGTACAAAGTATTGCCCCAAAAAATCGAGTAAATGTTAACCATGATTTTGAAGATCAATACTTTATGACGATCGCCAAAGCGATTGAAGATAAATTAAATGAATTCAAGATCAGTGCAAATGTGACGAATGTTCTGAAGGGTCCAGTGGTCGATACTTTTGAACTTGAACTGGGTGCCGGAGTTAAGGTTGCGGGTGTCATCAATCGCACAAACGATCTCTCTCTCGCACTGAAAGGTGTTCCGATTCGGATGGTTTATCCTATGAAAGGTAAGACCACTATCGGAATTGAGGTTCCTAGAAATCCAAGAGAGCTAATTTATCTTGATGAAGTTCTTCAGTCTCAAGTTTTCAGAGATTCAAGTTATCGACTCCCGATTGCAATGGGGAAAGATGCTTATGGAGATGCAGCTGTTATTGACCTAGCATCTACACCGCACTTCCTTGTGGCAGGTACAACTGGAGCCGGTAAATCTGTATTCATTAATACATTACTTGTTTCTTTGATCATTAAGCTTTCACCGAAGAAACTAAGACTGATCATGATTGATCCTAAGCAGCTTGAGCTTGCTTTATATGCAACTCTTCCGCATCTGATTATGCCAGTGATTACAGATTCATCGATTGCATCAGTGTCTCTTCTCTGGGCAATTGATGAGATGGAAAGAAGATATTCATTGCTGAAAGACTTTGGTGTGAAAAATATTGATGGCTTCAATAAGAAAGTTAAAATTGCAGGTCATGAACTTCTTTGTAAAATTAATAAATACTATGAAGATGCTGATGCGATGGATTTTGAAATGCCATTCATTGTTATTGTGGTGGATGAGTTTGCGGATCTTGTTCTTTCTAAATCAGGGAAAGCGATTGAGAATTCTATTTCCAGACTTGCGGCCAAGGCTCGCGCTTCCGGAATTCATATCGTACTGGCGACTCAACGTCCTTCCACTGATGTGATTACAGGAGTAATTAAGGCAAACTTCCCGACACGTGTTGCTTTCCGTGTAACAACTAATACCGATTCAAGAGTGATCATGGACACTCCAGGTGCTGAAAAACTTCTTGGCAAAGGTGACATGCTCTTTAAGCAGGGAATTGAAACCATTCGTATGCACTCGGCCTATGTCGATGAGGATGAAATCGATGCTCTCGTGAAAAAGCTTTCAACTCTTCCCACTCAGTTTGACTCCAAGGCGATTGAATTTATCGAGAATAATGGTAGTGATGATGGTGGAGCAGATGCGTTCACTGGAGACCATGACGGTGAATCTTCGAAAGATGAACGTTTTGAGGAGGCCGTGAAATGTGTTGCGACACATCGCATGGCAAGTGCTTCGTTTCTCCAGCGAAGACTAGGTGTTGGATATAATCGGGCGGCTAATTTGATTGAAGAGATGGAGAGACAAGGGGTTGTAGGTCCAGGACAGGGTTCTAAGCCCCGTAAAGTTCTTGTTCCTGTGCCAATAGAGTAGTTGATGGCGATGCATATCAAGGCTTTGAATATCACCTTCAAAGCCTTGATATTATTCTCAAAATTCTTGCCCTAAATGACCTCACATGCTATTACCTTCAGACCATTAATTACATGCCCCTAAAGGGGCAAATCTAGTCACTTTATTTGGTTGGTCCAACACAACGTTGGCGCAAAGTGATTCGGTAAAACCACCAAGGAGTTTTCATGTCTAAGTTAAACGTCAAGCAGTTGCTTGAGGCCGGCGCCCACTTCGGTCACCAAACACACAAGTGGAATCCGAAGATGAAGAAGTATGTTTACGGCGAACGTAACGGCATCTACATCATCGATCTTCAGCAAACACTTCCGATGGCTGAAAAAGCTTACGAGTTTCTGAAGAAGACTACTGCTTCAGGAAAATCTGTTCTCTTCGTAGGAACTAAAAGACAAGCAGCAGACATGGTCAAGAAGACTGCAGAAGATTGCGGCGCTTACCACGTTACTTCTCGTTGGCTCGGCGGAATGCTGACTAATTGGAAAACAATTGCTCTCTCGATCGATAAAATCCGTAAAGTTGAGAAGATGAAAGAGAACGGAGATTACAAACTTCTTACCAAGAAAGAGCAATCTAACGTTGAGAAAGAAGTTGTTAAGCTTGAGAAAACTCTTGGTGGAATCAAGAATATGAGAAAGCTTCCAGGAGCTATCTTCATCATCGATCCAAACAATGAGCACATTGCTGTGAAAGAAGCTAATTGCCTCGGTATTCCTGTTGTTGCCATCACGGATACGAACTGTGATCCAACTGGTATTGAGTACGTTGTTCCAGGGAACGACGATGCTCTTAAATCAATCACTCTCTTCCTCGATTACTTCTCGAATGCAATCGTCGAAGGTGGATCTAAAGCTCGCAAAGAAGACGGTTCAGATGATAACCGCGATATGGATCTCGAAACTGAGATCCTCGCGAAGTATGAGAAAGATATCGATCTTAAAGGTGCTGACGAAGAAGTTTAATTTTTCAATCGATAAAGGATTACACCATGGCCTATACAGCTGCTGACGTAAAAAACCTTCGCGAGACAACTGGCGCAGGGATGATGGATTGTAAAAAAGCTCTTGATGAAACTCAGGATTTCCAGAAAGCCGTGGACTATCTTCGTGCGAAAGGCCTCGCTGCCGCTGCTAAGAAACAGTCTCGTATCGCTGCTGAAGGATTGATCGCTGGTGTTGTGAGAGGCAAACTCGCTGCACTCGTTGAGCTTAACTGTGAAACAGACTTCGTTGCTAAAAACGATGCGTTTCAAGCTTTCGTTCAGACTGCTGCTAATGTAGCGGTTGATGGAAAACTAAATTCTGTTCAAACTCTTCTTGGTGCGAAAGGTCCTAAAGGAATCACGCTTCAGGATGAAGTTTCTGAACTCACGATTAAAATCGGTGAGAAAATTGATCTTCGTCGAGTTGAACTCATGACCCTCGAAGGCAATGGTCTTATCGGTTCTTATGTTCACTCAGGTAAAATTGGTGTTCTCTGTAGAATTGAATCGGATAAAGATGTTTCGAGTAGTGATGCTGTCAAAGAACTTGCGAAAGATCTTTGCATGCAAATCGCTGCTGCGAACCCAACTTTTCTCAATGCATCCGAAATCGATGAAGCTTTCAAAGCGCGTGAGGCTGAAGTTTATGCTGCTCAATTAAAAGAGCAAGGTAAGCCAGAGGCGATGATCCCGAATATCGTTAAAGGTAAGCTCAACAAGCTTGCTACTGACGTTTGTCTTTATGAGCAGTCGTTTGTTAAAGATCCAGATACGACAGTTGCAAAACTTATCGAAACTGTTTCTAAAACAGCGGGCGCGACACTTAAAGTGACGAAGTTTACGAAGTTCAATCTCGGTGAAGGTATCGAGAAAAAACAAGAAAACTTCGCTGAGGAAATCGCAAAGCTCTCAGGAAAAAACTAATTCCAGACAGTGATAAAGAAAAGGGGACTCAATGAAGTCCCCTTTTCCTTTTTAAAGGGCAAAATGAAATACAAGCGCGTACTCATCAAACTTTCAGGTGAAGCCCTTGCCGGTGACCAGGGTCATGGCATCTCAGGCGAGATTCTCAACAAGATCAGCTCAGAAATCAAAACTCTTCAACAAACTGGATGCGAAATAGCAATCGTTGTTGGCGGAGGGAATATCCATCGCGGTGTTGCTGGTGCAACTTCGGGAATGGATCGTGCTACTTCCGATTACATGGGAATGATGGCGACAGTTATTAACTCTTTAGCACTTCAAGATGCTTTAGAGAGAAAAGATGTCTACACACGGGTTCTCTCTGCGATTGCTATGCAGGAAGTGGCCGAACCTTATATTCGCCGTCGCGCTGTTCGCCACCTCGAAAAAAAGAGAGTGGTTATCTTTGCAGCTGGCACTGGAAATCCATACTTCACGACAGATACGACGGCAGCCCTTAGAGCTAATGAAGTTCATGCGGAAGTGATCATGAAGGCAACGAAAGTGGACGGGATTTATGACAAAGACCCAATGAAGTTTAAAGATGCGAAGAAGTTCGATACACTTTCTTACATCGAAGTCCTTAATAAAGACCTGAAGGTTATGGATTCAACAGCCATTACCCTCTGTATGGATAACGACATGGATATCGTAGTATTTAATATGTTTGAGGAAGGTAATATCGCTAGAGTTGTAAATGGCGAGAAAATTGGAACTGTAGTTACTAAAAAACTCTAAGAGGAGACTCTTGTTATGGATATGAAGACGATTAAGCCAGTTCTTGATGATCAAATGACTAAGGCGATTAAGTCGCTCCAAACTCAAATGGGAAAAGTCAGAACAGGTCGTGCGACTCCGAACGTTCTTGATGGAATTATGGCCGACTATTACGGCACTCCAACTCCGATCAAAAATCTTGGACAGGTCTCAACTCCAGAAGCTCGTCTTCTTCAGATTCAGCCATTCGATAAAACTGCGATTGCTGCGATTGAAAAAGGTATTCTTGCAGCCAACATTGGACTCACACCTGGAAACGATGGAACCTTTATTCGTATTTCATTTCCTGCGCTGACGGAAGATAAACGAAAAGGACTTGTTAAGGACGTGAAGAAGCTTGGCGAAGATGCCAAAGTTGCAATTCGTAACATCCGTCGCGAACAAAACGATAAAGTGAAAGGTTCTGAGAAAGATAAAAAGATCTCAGAAGATGAGTCTAAAAAAGTTCAGGAAGAGATTCAGAAATTAACAGATAACTACATTAAAGAAGTGGATAAGATCGTCGATGCGAAAGAGAAAGAACTCCTGACTGTCTGACATGAGTAATATTAAACACGTCGCGATTATTATGGATGGAAATGGCCGTTGGGCCAAGAAAAGATTCCGGCCAAGGATCTGGGGCCATGTGCGTGGTTCGAGTGTTGTCTCCGAAATCGTACAGGCAGCCGACGACATCAATGTGAAAGCGCTAACGCTGTATGCTTTTTCTACCGAAAATTGGAGTCGACCGGTAGAGGAAGTTTCGATTCTCTTTAAACTTCTCAAAAAATTTCTTCTCAAAGAACAGGCGCGGCTTCTTAAAAACAATATCCACTTTAAAGTTATTGGTGAGATCAATGGTCTGCCAGAAGATACAGTTACTCTTATCAAAGAAACAGAAAGCCTCACTGCCAAAGCGACGGGTCTCAAGCTAACATTCGCTTTCAGTTACGGAGGCCGCTGTGAAATCGTGAGAGCGGTCAACCAATTTCAAATTCAGAATCCGTCGAAGCTCATGACTGAAGATGATCTTTCCTCAAGGCTTTATCGCCCAGAAACTGGCGATGTAGATTTGATGATTAGGACAGGCGGTGAGCAAAGAATTTCTAATTTCTTGCTCTGGCAAATGGCATATGCAGAACTCTATTTTACGCCATCAAAATGGCCTGAATTTACCGCGCACGAATTTAAAAGAATCATCGAGCATGTTTCGGGACGTGAAAGAAGATTCGGCAATGTAACCCCTCAAGCAAGCTTTCAGCTATCGGTAGAGAGAGCAGAAAATAATAAAGCAGTATTCGTCCAGGGAGTACTTTCCTGATGTCGAATACTACTGTCAGAATTATTTCCGGACTCATCCTCGCACTTCTTGTTACTTCGTGTCTTTTCATCGGGGAAACTGCGACGTTGATCGGAATTGGTATCATCGGTCCGGTTTTGATTGATGAAATCATCACGAATTTCTACGACCAGCCAAGGACCTCAAAACGCTATTTAGTTGCTCAGTCTTTTTATCTTTTAGCCTACTGGTTTTTTAACTTCTATCAGATCAGCCAATCGTCATTCAGCTTTTGGATCTCGGCCGGGCTCGTACTAGATTTTTTCCTCCTCATCTACCTCTTCGTCATTTATAAAAAATCAAATACGCTTCTAAGTGTTTTCAAGATGACATCTTGGTGTGTAGGACTTTACGCCGTAATCCCACTTCTCTGTTTAAGTTACATCACTCACTTTCCGAATTGGCGCATTCTCTTTGTTGCCCTTCTTATTTTAAATTTCTCTGTCGATACTTTTGCTTACTTTACGGGAAGAAAATTCGGTAAAAACAAGCTTTGGGAAGCCGTTAGTCCTAAAAAAACGGTAGAAGGATTATTAGGCGGAGTGATTTGTTCAGTGACAATCACGTCTTTGTATTGGAATCAGCTCATTGAGAGAGTTGATATTTATACTGTGGTTTTTTTCACTATTGTCGCTTGTTGTTCGCAGGTAGGCGATCTCGCTCAATCGAAGCTCAAACGGCAATTTGATATTAAAGATAGCTCTACATTAATCCCGGGCCACGGGGGAGCTTACGACAGAGTGGATAGCTTGTTGTTTGTGGCGCCTCTTTTTGCTTTCTATTTGTTGGCAAAATTTCAGTAAGGATGCATTTATGTTTGAAAAAATTGCTATTTTTGTTTTATTCCTTTGCCCTTTAATTTTTTTCCATGAACTGGGTCATTTTTTCTTTGCCCGTTTCTTCGGAGTGAGAGTTGAAGTTTTCTCAATCGGTTTTGGCCCAAAAATTTTCAAGTACTTTAAGAATGGAACTCAGTATGCCATTTCGATTATACCTCTAGGTGGGTATGTCAAAATGTTCGGTGATGATCCGTTCTCGGAAGTTCCATTGTCCGATGAAGAAAAGAAAGTTGCCTTTAACCACAAACCGAAGTGGGCAAGGTTTTGGATTGTTTTCGGTGGTCCTCTCGCGAATTTCATCCTTGCTTATGTTCTTTATGTCGGGCTTCTCTCACTGGGAGAGAAAGTTCCTGAAACGAAAATTGGCATGGTCGCAGAAAAGTCGAATCTTTATGAGAAGGGCCTGAGGTCTGGAGACGTTCTTACTTACATCAATGATGAAAGAATATTGAGTGTAGATGACTTAAATATCAACGATAGCCAAGTCCAGAATCTCACAGTGAGAAGACGTTCTGAAGACGTGAAAATGAATATCGGAATGAAGTTTGATGACTTTATTGAAGAATTCAAAAACGTATTCATGAGTGGAAAAAAGCCTCTTTTCATTGATGGAGCAGGTAAGCATTACCTCGCGAGTCTCACTCAAGATAGTTACGATAAAGAACTTTCGCTCGAAGAAATGTCGACGGTCTATAGCGGAAATATTTACCTCTATGAGGTTGGCTCAAAACCGGAAGATGTGAATTTGAAATCCAAAAGAGTTGTGACTTCGACGGATAAAAATTTGCTTTCGGCATTGAGGGCTTCAGGTTTTTATCCGATGGAGCTTTCCATCAGAAATGTCGTCATGGGGTCTCCAGCGGACAAAGCGGGAATAAAGAAAGACGACATTCTCCTCGGGTACGACGGAAATGAACTCACCAGTTTCGAAAATCTTCGTACGGGTCTTCAGAAAACTCCGAATGGTAAAGAGGTCAGCATATCTGTACTCAGCCTGGGTACAACTTCCGTGAAAACTTTAGTCCCTGAAGTAAAGGTGATTGAAAAACAGTCCGTTAAAATTATTGGGGTGGAAAGTGGTGTGGATTACATCCAGCCGAAGCTCATCATTGCGAAGGCTGATGGATTCGGGTCTGCGTTAGTTTCGGCTTTCTATCGGACTACTGATGGCGTTATGAAAACTTTTCTAGGATATAAAAAATTAATCACCAGAGAAGTCTCACTCGATAACATTGGTGGCCCACTTGCGATTGGAAAAGTTGCGTCTGATTCATTTAACATCAGCCTTTCGATGTTCTTCCGGTTGATGGCATTTATTTCAATTAACCTTGGAGTCATTAACTTGTTTCCGATTCCGGTGTTAGATGGTGGGCATATAGTTTTTCTTATCATAGAGGCAATTAATCGCGGTCCACTATCGAGAAGGAAATTGGAATTTGCTCAAAGAGTAGGAGTCTCAATGCTCTTTCTTCTCATCTTCATTGCACTCTTTAATGACGTGACGAGATTATTTAAGTCTTGAGTTTCCTCTTCATCGACTCAAGTTATGACATCACCCTAGGTCTTCTCAATGAGAACCTAGGATGGCATGACCTAAGAAATTTTAGAGGGCAAAAAGCTTCCGCGACCTTACAGACTGAAACCCATAGGCTTTTGAAAGACTACCGAACAGAGATTATTAATCTTTCTGGTGTCATATCAGTTGCCGGCCCCGGTTTTTATACCGGCCTCAGACTTTCAGAAGGATTTGCAGACGTCACAAATTTTTTTTCAATCCCTCACTACTCATTTTATACCTACGAGATACCTCAGTGGTTAGGTCATGCAGAAGGGACTTGGGTTACGAAGGCTTACCGCGGGGAATATTTTATTTACGATTGGAGCGGCGATAAATCTGGGATTAAACTCGTCACCGCAAAAGATCTGTCGGATCTCAAAGTTTCTGGTCAAGTCTTCATCCATTCTGAAACGTCACTCGATGAAAAAATTTCGCCACTGACTATGACTGCCATTTCGACTTCTGATCTATTAAAAAATCATCCGGAAAAGATATTCAGTGTCGTCATGAAAGGATTGTGGCGCGAATCCTATTATTTTCGCGCTCCAGAGGATGAGTTTAGGATGAACCCGTGAAGAGGTTCTTTTTCATTCCCACGACAGTTTCTTGGACTCTTTTTGCGATCTTGATTTACGCTTGGCTCAATTGGAGCTTCGGTTACTCCTTACTATGGTCAGTTCTCTGTTTTATCTTTGCTCTTATTACGCGAAGAACTTCCGTTCCTTACCGCGATACTTTAAAAAACGATGGAGAGATTTATCTCTCTCCAGTTTTTGGCGAAGTGAAAAGTATACGAAGGAACGTTCAGCTCCCGCATATTCCAGGGGAGGGTCAAGAAATCCGTATCGCGATTTCAGGCTGGAGTGATAAAGGTCTTTACCTCCCTACTGCTGGCGAAGTGACTTATCTTCGTGCGACGAGAGGTTTGAAGATCTCGAGAGATGCTGAGTCAGTTGCTTTTTATCGACCGATGGATGACGTCGCACATACCGACTTTGTTTTAACCTCCAAAAACAAAACGCAGACACTCATGCGATTTGTTGAGAGTAAGTACGGAAGTCGCCCAACTATATGGCTGAAATCTGGTGATCGTGGAAGAGGTGCGGCCTGTTTTGGGTATTATCCTTTCGGTGGAACTTTGTTAGTCTATCTACCAAATAACAGTGACATTCTGGTTTTTGAGAATGAATTTGTAGTCCCTGGACAGACTGTTATTGCTGCACTTAAAGATTCTAAATGAGGTTTTATGGTTGTTGATAAAAAGTGGGCCTATTTCATTCCGAATACATTTACCGCCATGAACATGGGCTGTGGTTTTATTGCAATTATTCAAGCCTTCCACGGAGAGTTTTATAAAGCATGTATGTTCATTGTCCTCGCCGCTATCTTTGATATGGTTGATGGGCGTGTCGCGCGTATGACTAACACTCAGTCCAGTTTTGGTGAGCAGTTTGATTCATTAAGTGACCTTGTTTCTTTTGGTGTTTCTCCTGCGCTGATTTATTATTTTCGATTTCTTTCGGACGCCGGTAGACCTGGCATGGTTGCAACTTTCTTTTTCATGCTTTGTGGTGGATTGAGACTTGCGCGGTTCAATGCGAACATTGATAAAAACAAATCAGATTACTTCCAGGGTCTTCCGATCCCAAGCGGTGCACTTGCCGCAATTGGACTTATTTTAGTTTCCTTAAATATTCCTGAACTCGTTCAATACAAGCCACTGACTCTTGGCTATCTTCTTTTTTACGCCACTCTTATGATTTCGAATGTCCCGTTTCCAAGTTTTAAAAATTCAGACTGGGTGAAAAATCATAAGAAGCAAGTTCTAATGGTTATCTTTCTAATTATGACTTCACTCTTTCTCTACGAAGAAGTCATGATTCCTGCGATTCTTTCTGTTTATGTCATCGCTTCAATACTCTACTGGCTGACTCATCGTAAGAAATTTGAAGGCATCTTTGACTGGACCGAGGAAGAGTCAGAGCTCGATTCGGTAAAGTGATCTCTCACTACAGATTAATCATTCAGTATAAAGGCAATCGATATTCTGGTTGGCAAGTCCAGCTTGGTACTTCCGAACTCACGGTCCAAGGCGAACTAAATCGAGCGCTTTCAGTTATTTCAAAATCCGAAACTGTAAAATCTATGGGTGCGGGGAGAACTGATGCTGGAGTCCATGCCCTAGGCCAGGTTGCTAAAGTGAGTATCCCACTCGTCATCCCGACGGAAAACCTAGTGAAGGCACTCAATGTAAATTTGCCTCAAGATATTAGAATAATTCACGCTGAAATTTCCGATGAGTCTTTTCACCCTACTGTTCAGGCGAAGTCAAAAGAGTACCATTATCGTTTCACTTCTGGGCGCACATCCTCTGCGTTTCAAAACGATCTTATTGAGAATCATCCCTTTGATTTAGATATCACGAAAATGAATGAAGCCTGTAAAATCCTCATCGGTGAACACGACTTCACAAATTTTTATTGTGAAGGAACGGATGTCAGCTCCCATGTGCGAACTATTTTCAGCTGTGACATTGTGGAAGTTGAGCAGGGAGGTTTCGAAATGTTTCCGGCACATTTCGTTTTTAGAATCTCTGGCAACGGGTTTCTTAAACAGATGGTTCGACTCCTCATGGGTGCCATCTGGAATATCGGTCGAGGCAAAATTTCGATCGAAGAGTTTCAATTCGCCTTGGGTTCCACTAAGGTTCAAAGACTTGGTCCCGTTGCCCCTCCTTCAGGCCTCTATATGGTCCGCGTTAATTACTAGAATCTTTGACTTTTCCAGGCTTTGTGTTAAAAAATTCTTTCAATTTTACCAATGAAAAAAGCGAGATATCATGTCTTACACCATCCAGGATGTTAACGGCTGTACTAAGAAATTATTGTTCAACTTTGATCAGGTTGATCTTTCGGGCCAGATTAAGCAAGCCCTTGTAGCAAAACAGCAAAATTCAAATCTCAAAGGTTTCCGGAAAGGAAAAGCTCCTCTTGAGATGGTTCAAAAAATGTATGGTCCTCAAGTTGAAAACGATGCTCTTTATCGTTTCATCTCTGAACAATATTACGAGGCGATGAAAAAAGAAAATATTCGTGTTGTTGGATATCCTCAGTTCGGAAATACAAAATATGAATCTGGTAAGTCGGTAGCTTTCGAAGCAACCGTCGAAGTTATTCCTGACTTTGAATTAAAAGATTACTCTAAGTTCACTTTCAAAAAAGATTCAGAGGTTGTTTCAGAAGAAGACTTTGAGACTCTGAAGAAAAATTATCTTGTCAGTAAAGCCGAAGTCGCTGAAGTCAAAGATCCGGCCCACACGCTTGCGAAAACAGATTTTGCTGTGTTTAACTTTGAGGGTGAAAAAGCTGACGGTACAAAACCCGATAACATGAAAGCTCAGGAATACATGTTGGAAATCGGTTCCGGTCAGTTCATTCCAGGATTTGAAGACGGCATGATTGGTCTCAAGAAAGGCGACAAGAAAGACATCAAGGTCATTTTCCCAGCCGATTACCATGAAGAAGATCTGAAGAATGCTCCGGTCACTTTCCACGTTGAGTTGCTCGAAATTAAAAATAAGAACTTTCCCGAATTCACTGATGAACTTGCTAAAGAGTTTGGGTTTGAATCAGTAGCGGATTTCGCTGCGAAAAATAAAGAGCGTATGGCGACTCAGAAGAAGCGCGAAGTTCAAGCTAAGCTTCAGCAGGAAATCCTTGAGAAACTTATTGGTGAAAACCAGTTCGAAGTTCCTAAGGCACTTGTTGATGACCAAAAAGAAAGTGTGAAGCAAGAACTCACTCGAACGTTGAAGCAGCAGAGCTTCAACGAGCAGATGATTCAGCTTTATTTTGAGCGTTGGGATGACGATGTCACGAGTAAGGCCCTCTTCCAAGTCCGGTCAGGCCTCATCCTAGATAAGCTCGCACGAAAATATAATGTAGAAGCTACCGAAGCTGATCTTGATGTGAAAATTGAAGAGATGATTTCTCAGTCAGGCATGAAGAAAGATGAAATCACAAAATTCTACAAGTCTAACGAGAACATCAAGCGAAACCTTATGTACGCGATCCGCGAAGAAAAAACGTTCGCTTCACTCATGAAGGATATGAAAGTTTCTTAACCATTCTTTTTTTATTGCTCCTCCTTCTGGGGGAGCAATTTTCCCACCACATTCCTCTGATCAAATCTCTTCTACAAATTCCATCAGTCCTGTAAATCTTATCTCCCACAACTTTAATGATTCTTCCTTGGGGCATCCACTCGTAACTGCCTGAAATTTTAATTTTCTGATTTTCGGAATTGAGATCGACAGTCAGCAGTAAGCTGAAGAGTATCGCCTCCTTTCCTCGCCGATAAAGAAGGCAGAAAACAATAATCAGTAGGACGACGTTGATTTCGAGAAGTGGAAAATTCATCACGAGCGAGTAGAAAAAACTCACCATCTCTTGCACGAGACTTAGGAGCCAGAGCCCAGCGCTGAGTTGCCAGCGCCACAAAGGCCAGGCAAAAAGAAATAGCAAAGGGAGAATCATGGCGAGGATGAAGTTTATAATGGGAGAGAAAAATAAAAGAAGGGGAGACATAAGCGAGCCCTGGATGAAAGCGATGATAATCTGGGCAATGAAAAACCAAATGAAGAGTGAAGTAGCTTTGATGCCGGAGTAGATAATTCCTAAAAAGAGGAAGCTGTAAGTAAATCCGACCGGTGAATCTGAAAATGACCCCCAAAGAATATCGAGGAAGAAGGCGAGAAGAAATCCTGATTTTATTCCGATGAACTGTTGACCCAGCTTTACCAAAGTCATTCTTTTGAGCGCCGACTGTCCTGGCATAAAAAATAGTCCAACTCCGATCAGACTCAGGAGACTCATTTTCTGTCTTCGCTTTTTCAAGAAAAGCATGAGCGGCCAAAGAAGTGCTGAAAGATGAAAACCTGATGGAGTAAAAACATGCGCTAGTGCCAGTGTTTGATATTCAAGCTTAAGCCAGCGGTCGAGGGGAGCGACCCTTCCGGTGAGCATTGATTCCCAGAGTTCGAGAAAAGGAATCTCCTGAGGGGTAACGAGTTTTCTGGCGTCTTGGAAATGGCGAAGCTGAAGTGTCTTTCCTGACTTGAAAAAAGGCACTAAAGTTCGCTTCTCATGCGTTTTGAGGATAAGAAGTAAGAGGAGAGAGGTCGTGAGAATAAAGATGATCCATGGCCTATTCATGGACAACTCTTCGCAAGTGGGAGGCCAGAGATAACAAGAGTAAGTAATCAATTTTAAAAGCATCCAGCTGCTTAGCACAAAGGCAAATCCCTTGCCTCTTAAGCCCAAAAGAGTTAATTACCAAGCATGAATGATGTCATCCAGAAGAGCCTTCTTTGCGATGTGGAAAATTGGCTTCTTGAAGACGACCTCAACCGGAATTTTCATTATCTTCGTTCTCTTCCTACGCATCCGGTAGAGCTCACACTAAAATTTAAATCTCCACTCATCGTGGCGGGTACTGATTATTTCAGTACGGTCTTTTCGTTTCTTGGTGTGGATGTTTCACATGTGCTTGAACTTGAGCGGAAAGAAATTTCTGCTCCCGAATCTTATACATTCAAAAATAAAATCCCTTTCAATGTCGCTGTCACCGGAGAAAGATTAGCGCTCAATCTACTTCAGCATGGTTCTTCTGTCGCAACATGGACAAATCAATTTGTAAAAATTGCGGGGAATACCAAAATCCTCGACACGCGAAAGACCACTCCGGGTCTTCGGTCACTTGAAAAATATGCAGTAAGAGTTGGCGGTGGTTACAACCACAGATTCGGTCAAACGGATCTTTGGATGATCAAGGATAATCATAAGTCCTGCTTAGGTGGACTCAGAGGTGCTTTCCATTTTTTCGAGTCGCAGGGAACTTTCTACAATAACATCATCGCTGAAATTCATGATTTGACTGAACTCGAAGAAGCGATCTCGCTGGGAATTAAACATGTGATGCTGGATAATTTTACGGCCGATCAGATTCGTGATGCTGTGAAATTGAAAACGGATGGAATGACTTTTGAAGTC
>CANETG010000027.1 GCA_947440875.1 Bacteriovoracaceae bacterium | reverse complement strand
TTAAGCACCACCATCTCACCGGTTTTTTTTATTTTCGCTCGGTGCACTTGTCCGATGGAGGCAGCGGCCAGAGGAGTTTCTTCAATCTCAAAATCGTCCTTTAAATTCGCCGGAATGAGACCACTGATCTTCTCCCACTTCAGGTAATGACTTTGGGACTGAACTTTTTTGAGCACTTCGTTCACTTCTTCCGGAAGGTAGTACTCTCCATACAAAGAAAGAATCTGCGCGGCCTTGAGCATACTGCCCTTGAGTTCTCCCACGTCGTTCACAAACTGATCGATGCTCTTTCCGATGAGATCCCGAAAGACTGTGCGAGGGTCGGCATTTTCCCCCGCCAGCAGCGAAGGCAGCATGCGCACGGCAGATCGGGCGGCAAAGAGACCGCGGGAAAAGCGTGAGTTTTTGAGTCCGTCGAGTTTCTTCATAAAGAAAAAGTATCACGCTCGTCAGACGTGCGCCCGAAACATTTCATGGACGAATTTGGTGACGAAAGAAGAGGCCATCATCGCCGAATGATGAGGAAACGAACCGAGAGGTCGTGACAATATCAGCAATGTGCTCGGATTCTCTCACAAATTCTTCGGCCATCTCGTCAGTGTAATTGGCATAATCATGAGACCGGTATTTTTCAGGCACTGCGCGGATCTCGTAAACCTTTGTTCCTGTTTCGATAGCTGCGAAATCATTTCTTACGTCATGAGGTTCCGACGCTGACTTTAATCCTTGTGCCGGCACAAAGAAGATCTGTCGTGGTGAGACGACTTCTTCTTCCCTTCCCCCGAGAGCAGTGACAGAGGCCATATCACTTAGCAGAAGTTCTTCCGGATACTGAGTGACTCTCCGAAATAATTTATGCACGAGTTTCTGACCAATCCCACTTCCAGTCGGAACGATGTTGGACATCGGATTTTTAAAGAAATTAAAATCTTTCTCCTGACCATTAAGCGATACGAGGGCAGAGATGTTGGCACTCGGAGCGCGATCAATTAAAATTTTTAGTGCTAAACCAGGGGCAACGGGTTTGCCTCCGCTGGCTTTGTAAGTCAGAGAGAGCCTAAGAAGAGCGCACTCGGCTCCCTTAAAGACTCCGGTATATTTCTCAGACACGGGAGCAATCTTCACGGTGGCGACAGACCCGCGACGGTGGAGGTATTTGACCCATCCATCGGGGGCAAAATCAGAGTAACGTTTTCCTTTGAGCTCTATTTCTTGGCGGGACATGGAGAATAATTGACTGAGACCGAGTTTTCGATAATCCGGTAATGTCTCGTAGGCGGTTTCCCGCGCCTTCCAGTAAAGGATCTGCTGCTTTCTGCAGGCGTCGAGTTTTTCGTAATCCGCGGGAACCGAAGCCGGTGAACGCACGACAGACCCGTCGGACTCAAAATCCATCACGGCATAAACCGCTACGATACCTACGAATGCCAGAGAAAACAGCGCCGCTTTTTTCAAAATCCCTCCGGGGACACACTAGCTCTATTAAATCCCAATCCGGGATCCAATAGAACATGGCAAATTGTTCACTTCTTTAAACTTATGAGCTTGAGTCTCATTTTTTCCATCACCCACGCCGGGCCAACCAGCAGAAAAAATAGGTCTTGAAAGAAGGACGGCTTCTTGCCTTCGATTTTATGCCCCCAAAACTGACCAATCCAGGCGACTACGAAAAGACCAACATTGAATGGCACGAAGTGCGCCCACCCGGCAAATATGCCGCAGATGCAAAGGACAACGCCGTATAATACGATCATGTGAGGTAAGTAAGAGCGCATTGATCTGAAATAGAAAATGAGGCTCAAGCTCACCAACGCAGCCATCACAGAGATGGGGACGAAAGAGTAAATCAGCGCAACCACATTAAAGAAAATGATGGGGACGCAGAAAAAATGAATGAACTGATTTTTTTCGTTTTGGTGCGAGGAAGAGTATTGAGAGATGAGTGCAAGTTCATTCATAAGATTTGTTCCCCTTGAGCCTATTAAATTAGAACTGATAATAAATCTTAAGTGTAAAAGGAGTTTACATGAAAATAAATTTTATTCCACTCATGGTGGTAGCTATGGCAGGAGTCTCCTGCGCGCGAAACGCTGAAAAAACCGTCGCCAAGAAAGCAGTAGTTACTGCCAACCGCGTTCCTACCTCTCAAGAAAAAGAGACGCCGTGGACGACATGGTCGAAGAAAGGAACCGTAGGTGGACTCCTCGTTTTGAAAGGGATTCGCGAAGAGCTCCTCGAAAAAAATCTTCACGACGCTCACATCGATTATTCTGGTTACGCAAAAATTGAATGTCCCGTTGACCAAAAACATAGAAGCGCAGACGGCACTTGTTACATTCCTGAGACACCATGGGTCGGTGCCGCCAATACTGCCTTCGGACGAAATGTCCCTCCTGAATTCATCGATACCGAGGCTTCTGAAAAACTCATGACTCCAAATCCAAAGGCCGTGTCTCGAGAGTTTTTTACTCGCCAGGAATTTCAACCGGTGCCGTTTCTCAACATGCTGGCCGCAAGTTGGATTCAGTTCATGAACCACGACTGGCTGACTCATGGGAAGAACGTTGAGAAAAATCCTCACTCCGTCGAAGGGACCACTGAGCAAGTGGAACGAACGGCGACGTCAGATAAAGAGTATAAAAAAGAATTCGGAAAAGTTTCTAATAACGAAGTGACTCATTGGTGGGATGGGTCCCAGATCTATGGTTCTAACCAGACGGAACAAAACCAGGTCCGCTCGTTTGCCAATGGAAAACTTACCACCGTGATGGTCAATGGCAGAGAGCTTCTTCCGAAGGGCGAGCTCAACGTTGGCTACAACAAGCAGAACATGGGCCACGAAGTCACTGGGTTCCGGGATAATTTCTGGGTCGGTCTCTCAATGCTTCATCACCTCTTTGTGAAAGAGCACAATGCCATAGCAGACATGCTTCATGAAAAATACGTGAAGTACGATGCGAAATCTCAGAAGTACTTTTGGAGAAATGGCAGGCATCGGAGGAGTCTCAATGAAAAAGAACTCGATGAAGAAGTATTCCAGACAGCTCGCCTGATTAATGCTGCAGTCATGGCAAAAATTCACACCGTCGAATGGACGCCGGCGATTCTTGCGAATAAGGTTTTGAAAAAAGCGATGTTCACGAATTGGTACGGACTTGCCCATCCACAAACTTGGTCAAGCATCCTCAAATACTTTCCGATGTTTAGTCGCGCAGATTTCGGCATCAACGCTGGCTACACTCTCGCAGGAATCGTTGGTCAGAAGAGAAATGACTACGGAGTTCCTTTCACGATTACCGAAGAATTCACTTCCGTGTATCGCCTCCACTCGCTTCTCCCGGAAGCTCTTGAACTCAAGCGCTACTCAGATAAAAAAGCTGTCTCTATTTCCATGGAAGCGACAAGGAATGAAAAGTCTTACGATCTCATGGCAAGCTATGACCTCAAAGATCTCTTCTATTCTTTCGGAACTCAGCATCCTGGTCAGCTCATCCTCGGAAACTATCCTAAGTTCATGCAAGAGCTCAAGATTCCTGGTCAAGGAACGATGGATCTTGGGATGATTGATATCATCCGAGACCGCGAAAGAGGTGTGCCGCGCTACAACCAATTCCGTCGCGCTCTTAACATGAGACCGATTCAAAAATACTCTGACTTCTTTCCTGACGGCGTGGTCGCAACTGAAAGACAAAAAGAAATTATCGCTAAATTTCAAAAAGTTTACGGACGAGATGAAGAAGGTTATGACAACGTCGAGATGATTGACCTTCTCGTCGGGACTCTCGCTGAAGAAGTTCGTCCGGCCAACTTTGGTTTCGGAGAGACGATGTTCCACATCTTTATTCTCATGGCTTCGCGGCGTTTAATGGCAGATCCGTATTACACTGATAAATATAATTCCACCTACTACACCGGGGCCGGCATCAAGTGGGTTGATGAAAACTCAATGCTGTCACAGGTGATTTCACGCCACATGCCTGAACTCAAACCTCATATGAAAGGCATCGATACCGCCTTCAATCCTTGGAAACAATAATTTGATTTCAAAAGGGGAGCTTTTCGCTCCCCTTTTTTTTTGCCCACCTGTGACGCAGTTGTCTTAGACGGAAGATGCTAATCGCTTTACGATTTTCTTATGAAAAGATTCTTCATCGCCGTCTCTTTGTTCATCACTTCTCTGACTCATGCGCAAGTCTACGATGCCCGCCCATTCCAGGAACTTTTTGATCGCATTCAAAAAGCTCAGTTCACGTACAAAGAAACAGGGATGATTTACGGATTCAATTCGATCCAGAGTTGTCTCTTTATTTCTGATGACATTGTCATCTTCAAAAATTATTGCTTCCCAGTCAGAAAATATCCGGCACGTGGGTACACAATCATCACCCGCGAATCTGGGATCGTAGGCCTCTATGAAGAACGAATCGAGGGACTCCCACTCATTCGCGAAATTGGCATCGAAGAGTTCCCGGTTTTTATGGTTCCCTATCTCCGAGACAGCCTCCCTACCTACACGCTGAGTGATCTCGACGGAATTATGAGAGAGCTTTACCCACGCTACAATCCCGGCTGCTGGTCGACGAATTTTTCTAAGTATACGGAGGCCGCAGAGTCCAATTGCAATCAGGGCCTTCAGAATGTTCAGAATGGTGAGGCCTGGGCAAAAGAAACGCAAACAATCGTGAATAACGAAGCGGCGTGGTTTAGTCTCATCGATGCCATCGAAAGAAAACTCAAGCGTTAGTCGCGGGTTCTTACTTCGAGCAATTCAATCATAAATCTCAAATCAGAATTCGGCGGGATCATGTCCCCGATACCACGCTCACCGTAAGCAAGATGAGAGGGAACGAATAGCTCCCGCTTCCCGCCTTCTTTCATCCCCATGAGCCCTTGATCCCACCCTCTGATCACTCGACCCGTTCCAAAAACAAATTGAAACGGCTTACTTCTCTCAAAAGAAGAATCAAATTTTTTTCCACTGAGGTGAAAGCCTTCGTAGTGAGCAAAACAAAGTGCCCCTTTCGTTGTTGCTTTCCCCTGGCCAATAACGTGATCGATGATCTGGAGTTCTTTCATGGGGATATCTTATCTAATCATTTGACCCGTACCAAATTGTTGGGGTGCCTTGGAGTAAAGCTCGTTGGCCCTAGGTAACCAAGATTCGAGATTGGATTTCCTTGTCGAATCTGAGGGATGGGTCGAAAGAATTTCGGGCGGTGCCTTTCCTTTATTGGCGGCCCCCATCCGTTCCCAAAGTTTCATCGACTCCGATGGATCGTAGCCAGCTTTGGCCATGTAAATTTGTCCCACCTCATCGGCCTCGGTTTCATCCGTGCGAGAATATTTCATATCAAAGAATTGAAGGGCAAATCCCGCTGCCGCTCCCGAAAGTGTGGTGAGTTTCCGACAAGTTTCAGTCTTACAAAAAATTTGCCCACCAAGCACTGTCGCCAAGCCCACAGCGATACCCGTGATGTTCGTTTTCATCGCACGTGCGTATCTTTCTTTTCCGTGACGTTTTGTCGCGTGCGCCACCTCATGACCAAGAACCGCAGCAAGGGCCGCCTCAGTTTTTAAGACTGGCATGATTCCAGTGTAGACGGCCATTTTTCCACCAGGCATACACCAAGCATTTATCTCGGGACCATCGATGAGCATCCACTCCCACTGAAAATTTTCACCCGAGGATTTCGCTATTCGCGTGGCCACCCGATCGAGCATCACTTTCCACTCAGCGTTGGTTGAAAGTTTGGACTTTGATTTTACTTCTGTGTACGCCTTCAGTGCCTGGGCATTGATATCAGCGTCACTCGGTTCTTTGGTCAACGAAGAGCAACCCGAAAATAAAGAGAGGAGAAGGAGGAGAAAAGAAAGTCCGCGCATGAAAAGCTCCTTAAGAATTCTGACAAGCATATCTTACGTCAGAGGCGAAGCTTCACCCAAGTGATTTGTGAATTTTCTGGGACGAAGTGCCCCACACAAAAATGAATGAGGCAGTTCTTCCTATTGTGACGGGAAAATGACAGCTGCAGGGAGGTCATAAAAAAGAGTTGCCATGACTCGCTTGAAAATCAAAAAATGAATTATGAAAAAATTCAGTTCACAGGGAGAAAAGATGAAAGATACCGATACATTTTCTAATCCATGGTTCGTTCTTTGTTCGGGATTCAAAGTCCAAGCTTCCTGTCCGGCCTGCCATTCGCACAATGTGAGCTACTACTGCACGCGAGTCTCTGGGCTAAAAGGCATATCTCAAAGTAGCCGCGGATTTATCCCTGCTTGCCTTGATTGCGGCAAAAATCTCCCGAGTCAGCGTGAAAAATCGGCGAAACGTGGCCAGATCATTCAGAAAAAGTTCCGTATTGCTTAAGAATCGATTTAAAATAATGAGATGCACTTTCTCTTCACTCTTTTAGTATTTTCATGCTCGGTGATGGCCCAAACAGATCCTCTCTCACATAAGAAGGGTATAGTTTTTGGCCTAGGCGGGACTATCTCACCTTATACTTTCCCAGCAGATTTTGACGGCACTGATAAAGAGAAGCTCAGTGATAAGGCCATTCTCTATGGGGGTGTCGTGCAGCTTGGGTATGACGTCGTTCTTTTCAATCGACTTCTTTTCGGTCTTCGCGCAGAGGGAATGAGTGCGGACACGATGGATGTCGGAAATAAATCTGAAAACATTCTTCGTGGAAAATCTCGAGCAACGAACGCACTCCTCCGGAGCGGTGTTTTATTCGAAACAAAATTTTTTGATCCGGTCGGTGATCCCGCGAGGATGATTCTTGAAATTTTTGTTGAAGGCGGAATCACATCTGGGCACAGAAGTTTTAGTAAGCAGTTCGGGGGCGGACTTATCACTGATGAATATGTGGATAATTTGGAAGAAGAATACCAGGGCTCAGTGCTCACTGGAGGCCTTAATCTGACGGCTAAAAAAGGTGCTTTTTTTGAGCTCAAATTCACACATACGAATATCACAAATACACGCCAACAATTTTCGGGGCAAAAAATTGAAAACGGGGGTGCCGTGACTCCCACTGACCGAGTTTTAGATGAGAAAGAAAGTTTTACAACATTCCTTATGGTGATGGGCCTGCATTTTTGAGCTAAAACTCCGAAAATTCAGACTGTGTAAGAACTTCTCTCTTGTGGTGGGGAGGGAATCTCCATGGTAAAAAGAGAGGATGAAAACTCTCGTTGTTCTCTTCATCTTAGGTTTTAATCTCACGGCCAGTGCCGATTATTCGGACTCAGATCCCATCGGTTATTACTCTGAGGGCATCTTAAAGAATGGAGTGCGCCTCCCCGATCAGGGTCCTGGGTTTATGAAGTTATTTCTTCACCGGAATCGTGCCTGGGGGACTCGAGAAATGGTTGACGCCATCACTAAAACGACACTCCAAATGGATAGACTATTTCCGAGATTTGATCGCCTCCAGGTGGGAGATATTAGTCAGGAAGGCGGAGGTCCAGTTACTGACCTTCACAGCTCTCATCAACACGGTCTCGATGTCGATCTGACTTATTATCGGATCAATAAGATTGAACAATCCCCGACCGAGATCAAAGGTTTTGAAGAACTGATGGTTATCCGAGGAAAAATTTCTAAGAATTTCGATTCCGCTCGCAACTGGAAGTTTCTTAAAGAGCTTCACAAGCACGGTCAGGTGCAACGGATCTTTGTTGATCCGGTGATTAAAAAAGAAATTTGTCGGTATGCTCGTTTGCTCAAAGAGTCTGCTCTGTTCCTCGAGGTTCTGAGAAGTCTGAGACCGTATCCCAATCACCAAGAGCACATGCATGTGCGCTTGAAATGCCCGACCGAAGCTAAAGAATGCCGTTTGCAGGAAGATCCTCCTGCTGGCAGTGGTTGTAATCTGTAATTAGTCCCAGCACATTTCGACGTAAGCAAGAAGGTCTTCGAGCCTAGCGGGCTTCTTCAAATGACCTGCTTCTCCCTCGAAGATGAAAAGATAGTCACAAAATCTTTCGGAGGAATACAATGCTCAAGGCTTCCCATATCCTCGTCGAACATGAATATGAGGCCAAAGATTTAATGAAAAAAATTAGTGAGGGAAAATCATTCGAAGAACTCGCGAAAGATTTTTCACTCTGCCCCTCTTCAAAAAGCGGGGGATCACTCGGAGAATTTCCCGAAGGAAGAATGGTACCTCGTTTTGAAAAGGCCCTCATCAGTTTAAAATCAGGAGAAGTCTCCGGAATCGTCAGAACTCAATTTGGATATCACATTATCAGACGTGATTAAGTTTATTTTTTTTTAAGATCCCGATACAGGGCCCTAGAACTGAAACCGCATCTGATCGGCGTTCTCATCAAATTTTTCTGGCAGTCGAATATCGCCTCCAATGGTAATGGCCATCCGACGCAAAATGGCCAGGCATCTTTCTTCTTGTTCGTTCAGAAAGAAATAAGAATTTTTAATCCCGAAAGCTTTGTATTCCCCGAGCCGATAAACCCACATTGCTAGTCGCTGATCATCCTGATTGAGATTTTGCCGTCCTCGGAATCGAATCATCAAATGATCCCCTCCGATTATTTTTTTCAAAGGAAGCTCTCTCAAGAAATCATCTTCGACGAGAATGTTCATCGTCGTTTCTTTCAGCGCAGCTGCGAGTAGGAAGAGACATTCTGTTTTTTTAAACCAGTCCGTGTGGGTGAGGTGCACGACGAAACGTTTCTCTTTTGGGCAGCGACGAGCAAATCTTAAAACACTCTGCCAGTTCTCTGGCCGCAGCGTCTCCGGAAGTCTTAAAACGATGGGACCCAGATGAACTCCCAGCATTCCGACGGCGGCAAGGAACTCGCGCATATCGTGGTCATTTTCGCCTAATGGGAATTCGTGAGAAACTCTTCTTGGAATAATCGGACAGAAACGAAAGTTTTCATTCACCTCCGCGACTAATGCTTTAAGCTTTTTCATGTCACTTGCATACGGGAGATCACTGAAGGTAGACGCCATTTCGACGGCGTCAAACTGTGAAGCATAATGAAATAGAAACGCATCAATGGGACAGCCATAATCATAGAGAGTGCCTCTCAAGAGGGCACTCTCCCAAGTCGGAAGTCCCAAATGAATTCTTCCTCCCTCACTGCGCCTTTGGGAGGGCTGAAGCTTTAAAAGATTCATACTTTTCAATTTCAGATGATTACTCATAGTTCGACTTTCAGAAGATCATTCCAGTCCGTGGTGAAATGCCGAGACTTGTAAGCATGAACCGTTTTCCACGACTGATTAATTCCGCAGGCCCCACTTTTCACCGTTTGCGGGCCATACTTTCGGTTAATCATATCCACCACATTATTGAGCGGCTCATTATCGTCTGAGCTGGGAGCGAAGAGATCCATCTGGCATTCATTTTTGGGCACAATATGATTGAGGAGTATTCCCCCTTTTTTATAACCAAACCCTGGACGGTAAATATGATCGAGAACTTCGTGTGCTCCTTTAATGAGTTTCACAACATCCGACGTTCCGGAGCTAAATCGGATCGAATCGATCCCGTAGTACTGCGGTCCTGGCTTAAAAGGATTCGTGTGAATGAAGGCCGTCAGACCGTAGCAAACACTCTTCTGTGCCCGGAGCTTAAGCGAGGCATTGGTCACGAACTGCGCCAGTGCTTCTCGTAATTCCTCTTTCGTAAAAACGTCATACCCAAAACTGCGAGAATTTCCTGTGTTCTTCTTGTCTTCTGGTGACTCAATGGAAAGACAGTTAATCCCACGCAGTTCGTCCTGAATCTCTCGTCCGATTTTCGTGAGATGTTTCTGAATGATCTTCTCGTCCGGAAAACGTTTGAGTTCGAGTGCGGTTCGGACATTAAAGATCGAAAGCTTACTCGCTGAGCGCACACCGATCCCCCAGATATCTCTCACCGGAAAATCTTTCAGCGTCTCATCTATCTTCTGATCTGTGAGCAGCGTGCAGACACCGTTATTTTTTTTCGAAAGTTTGTTCGCCACTTTCGCGAGGACTTTGGTCTTCGAAATCCCCACCCCGACCGGCATGCCGACTCTCCTGAAGATTTCCGCCCGCACTTGCGCCCCCCAGGCCTCAAAATCAAAATTCTCATCCCCTTCTATTTCGACGAAGGCTTCGTCGATAGAATAGACTTCCACTTTGGATGAAAATTCCCGCAGGACATTCATGACTCGCTTACTGATGTCATCGTAAAGCGTGTAGTTTGAAGAAAAAACCGCGACGTTGTGCTTTTTGATTCGGTCACGCAACTTGAAAAAAGCTTCGCACATCTGACCGAAGCCCAAGGCCTTCGCCTCTTTAGTAAAAGCGATCGCCGCGCCATCGTTATTCGACAGAACCACGACCGGTTTGTTGCGAAGATCAGGCCGGAAAATTTTTTCGCACGAGCAGTAGAAAGAATTGCAATCAACTAATGCCACCATCTTCATGATACCTCCCTCACTAACGCCTTCACCATGCCCCAGATAAAATCACCATTTTCGGGATCATCGTTTTGAATGAGAACACCTGAAACTCGTTCAATCGCAAACTTCCCCTTCCGTACCACAAGAGCGAGCTTGTCTTTTTCATGCGGCAGATTTCTATCGATCACAAGGACGTCCCCTGGGAGAAGACCCTCGCGCGACTTCTTTCCTGCAACTTTAACGAGGAAGGAACTTTTACGATCCGAGAAGATTTTTGCATCGATGGAAAAGTCATCACTCATAATCTCAATATACGTATATTTTCCGTATCCGCAAGGGGGGCTTGTTTTTACGTATGTTTTACGTATACTGTTCCGATGAGAATCTATGCCTCGGCCACCATTAAAGATGAGCGCGTAACTGGCTTCCAAAGCCCCTGCTCCGAGTTCGCCCAGAAGCCCCTGTCTTTTGACGAGCGGTACGGCATCGGAGACCCCGGGATCAAGCTCTTAAAGGTCGGTAGCGACTTCCCTAGGCTAGGAGTGATGAAAGGTGACGAACTCATCGTTGACCTCTCCAAACGCCCAGGCCCAAAGAGTCTGGTGGTGACGTTTATGGAGGATGAAGTACGATTATTTCAGGGAAGTTTCCCGACTGATCTGGACGACATTGTCTTTGGAGTCGTGACGGTGATTGTGAGATCTTTTTAGAGCCAACGACGGCGATAATCGCCGGTCGGATCGTACAAACCGACCTGCTCAGGAATAGACAATTTACTCGGGCGTGGATCGGACCCTCGACCAGACAGATAGAGCCAATTGCCCCAGCAAAGTTCAGGGTCATAATCAACGAGCATTTTTTCAAACCACTGCCCACCCCAAATCCAAGGGAGCTTTAACTCATGAACGAGATAACTCGCGGCATTTTGGCGACCGCGTTTTGTGATCCATCCAGTGTGAAGGAGTTCTCGCATGGTCGCGTCGATGAAATCGACACCGGTGCGACCTTCGCACCATTTGGCATAAATATTTTTGTCATCAATCGTGTGGCAGACGCCACCACGACGAACACCCTCTTCCATGAAAACGGCTCGACCATATTTCAACGTGAAGAATTTAAAATAATCTCGCCAAAGAAGTTCACCCTCGAGCGCGTTGATAGACTCGTTCTTCCCATGAGTCTCTTCGAACGCTCTGAGTTCTTTCATGACCATTCGAGGAGTGATCATCCCGTTAGCGAGCCACGCCGAGAATCGAGACGTATCATCTTCGTTCATCATGCCGTTTCTCGTTTCCGTGTACGTCAGGATTTTTTTTGATTTCCAAACGTAGTAATCGATCCGGTCTTTCCCCTCGGAAGGCACAGGCGTAATACCGGCCGGAACTGGCAATGGAGGATGAGTGAGGAGGCTCTCCGAGATCGATTTTCGAAAATCAGAAAAAGTGAAAGGCATGTCTTGGATTTTGTAAGGGAGTTCTTTCAGATCAACTAATGTTCCCTGGCGGAAGGTTTTCGCTGAAAAATGGTTCCGATGGGCCATGAGAAGGATTTCTTCTTCCTCATCTTTTTCTTCAACCGACCAGCCGCAGGTAAAATAAACACTCGTCACGTCAGTTCTTTTTTGGAGGAAGGAAGAAAAATTTTCTTTCAGGATCAGCAGTTCAAGACCAGACTGCTTGAGTGCGAGCTGAAAGTTTTCTAGCTCTTTATCGAGGAAAGCACGACGATGAGCACCTGCTCTTTGAGTTGCCTTGGTCTCGCACCAGACGAGGATCTTCTCGGCCGGGTCTTTCAAAAATTCTGTGAGGGTCAGGTTGTCTTCCAGACGCAGGTCATTCCTAACCCAATAGATAATCTTCATCTTTTCAGGTTAGTATGAATACCCATTTTCTTGCAAGGCTTGTCGAACTTTCATAGAAGGTTAAAATGGAGTCTTAAAAAGTCCAACTTTTCAACTCCCCCAAATTCTAGCTGAATGGTATCCAAGAATGCCAACGGTATTCTTGATAAAATGAGGAGAAAACTCCTCATTTTTAAGTAGTCTGAGAAGGAAAGAAACCTTTCTCACTGTGCCTAAAACCTAGACACCATGAAGCTTTTCCTCTGTCCCCTTTTACCGAGGCCGGATCTGTCGTTTGATTCCTTCCATGAGAACTTCGATCCGAAATTCATTCATCCTATCTGTGGCGCTTTTCGCGTTTTCAGCGGCGGCGGAAGATTACGCCGTGGTGGTGAAGGATCGCCTGGATGACCTTGTGAATATCGCATCACCCACTGCGACTCAGGACGGATCGGCATCCTGTGTTGAGCGCTACCGAAAACTTTACCAAGACGGCGTTCTCAATGTTGCGGTTGGATTCGGGTACTGGGACAACTCCCCCGGGGAATTTGTTTTTGATCAATTCATCGCCAACGGCCTACGAAGAAATCTCGTCGCTCCCTGTTCTTCAGGAATGAATGTGTGTGGGTTCACTCGCGCCGGAGACGTCTTCACCAAAAAGGTTCAAGGTCCAGACGGACAACTGAACCGTTTTACCATCAGTCTCACTCATGGAACGCTCTCAACAAGTAACCTAAAGAACACAACTGAATTGAAGACTCAGCAGAATACCAAATGTGCCGCGGCCACGAAGCAATTCTTTGGCGAAGTTTCTCGCGGATCAGAAGTTGTGGTGTACATCGGTCATGCACGCTTTGGCGGTGGACCAGATTTCTGTCCTCCCGTGCGAAAGCCTAACAAAAAAATAGACTATGATTGGTATCAAGCAAACACCCCGGGGTTGAATAGACTACTCAGCTCGATGGAAACTTCTCGAGCGGTGGGAAAAGAAAATCAGATCGTCGCTTTGTATGCTTGCAACAGCAGAAGACGTTTCCATCAACGTCTTGCCTCCAAAATCCCTGAAGCGGGTTATATTCTGACGGATGTCGATATCTACGCTGGCGACGCCATTGCCTCCGTCGCGACAACGATTGACTCGCTCATGAGTCAAAAATGCGTGAAAGGTTTTGCCGAGGGGCACAGGCTCTCAAGCGGTGTGAAAATGTTCGGGATATTTACGAAACAATCACAGTAAGTTTGCGCGTCCCAAGTTTCGATGTTGTGTTTAATTATTTGCGCAGTTGAGGGATCATGCGACAATAAAAATGCACGGCCGCTATCATTGTGAAGCAGACTGCTTAGGTTTGAATGAGAAAGATATTATCACCTTCAGAGTTCATCCCAAGGCCTTGGAAAAATGGTCTTGGGACAACTCAAGACATCATCTGTTGGCCTCACGGATCGGAAGACCGATTTGCGTGGCGAATAAGTCTCGCTGATCTTAAAGAGTCTGGAGCCTTCTCGGATTACTCTGACTGCGATAGGATCCTCGTTTTGATTGAAGGAAAAGATGTCGGGATTGATCAACAGGGGCGTTTGACTGAACTGGGTCTTATGACGCCGTTTGCTTTTGATGGCGGCCTCAAAACCTACGCTCGCGTGAAATGTCCTGGTAGAGATTTGAATCTCATCATGAGAAAAGATCAAGCAAAAGGAAACATCTCCTGCCGTTCTGGTAAAACTGAATACCAAGTGAAGTCCCGCTTTCTGGGAGTATTTTCCCTCAGTGACTTTCAAATTGACGGGACCGGAGTTAAAGGAGGCAACTTCTTTTTTCTCGAAAACGAGATGAATGCAATCGTCACCATAGAAGGCTTCGGCAAATATTTAATCGTCGAGATAGAGGCATAACATTTTATGATCACAGTTCACCACCTAGAAAATTCGCGCTCACAGCGCATCCTCTGGCTGCTCGAAGAATTAAATCTTCCTTATGAGCTAAAAACTTATCTGCGTGATAAAGAAACTCTCCTGGCCCCAGAAAGTCTCAAAGCGGTTCATCCTCTGGGAAAATCCCCCGTCATCACCGATGATTCACTCGTCATTGCCGAGTCAGGAATGATCATCGATTACCTGGTGACGAAGTACGGAAAAGGGAAACTCAAACCCACTCGTGAGGATGAACTTCTTCGGTATCAGTATTGGCTCCATTACGCCGAAGGATCCGCCATCACTCCGTTTCTCATCGGCCTCGTTTTTCAAAAGATAGAAACCGCTCCGATGCCTTTCTTTGTGAAACCGATCGCCAAAAAAATCGCTGAGACAGTCAGAAAGACCTGGATCAATAAGCAGATTAAACTTCATCTCGACTACATGGAAAATGAAGTGGCACAGACTGGATGGTTTGTCGGGAATGATTTTTCTGCCGCGGACGTGATGCTCAGCTACCCCCTAGAAGCGGCGAGTGAAACGGGAAGTTTAAAACACCCCCACCTCGAAAATTTCTTAAATAAAGTTAAACAAAGACCTGCCTATTTAAAAGCGCTTAAAAGAGGAGGTCCTTTTCAAGTGATGCCCGTCTCGAGTGCAGAATAACTTGAAGACATACACCGAGGTAAAACTGGAAAAGATAATGGAGACCACGATCTCAGTGATGACGAAATCGTCAACGATTAGATGCCTCGCTCAAGCATCACGGCGACCTGAAGTCCCCCTGAGCTCACGTTCACTTTCAGACTTCTGTTCGTCGCCCGGCACATGAGACCGCCCACTTCAAAATGTTTCAGCTTCCCGTCTTGCCAGTCGTACTGAACGAATACGCCGAGATCAGAAATCGCGCGTTTTCTTCGCGAAAGAATTCCGTTCACACTGAGCATGTTGAGTTTCGTTTTTTTCTGAACCACCCATTCGTGCAAGCGATGTGTAGGAATCTTGGCGATCTCTTTTAACATCTGTTGGTCCATAAAAACCTGAGCGCCCCCGAATCCGTCAGCGTGCTTTATCACGACACTGCTTGAATTGGATTTCACTCTTTGTATATTTCCTTTCAGAGGGAAGGCCGGGAGAATTGAATCTTTCAGTTTATCGGAACTTCCGAGGAAGCGCTTTCTCAGAGTCTCATCACTCAGAAGAATCAGAATATTTTTTGAAGCGACTAGACCGGTGATGAGTGGCCCGTACTGCGGAGTTTTAGAAGCGACCATATCGGCATAGAGCTGTTTATCTCGTTTAAGATCCGAGAGCGTGTAGGCGAAGCTCATGTTCATCGCATCTGGTTTTAAGTTCTCACCTACCAGGAGTTTTCCAGCAGGAAAAGTAAACGGGAGTTTTTCGAGGAGTGGGAAGTCTTTTGCGTTCACACGGGTCTTGTACTGAGTCGGTGAAACAAGATGAAGATCACTTCCCATTTTCTCTGCAGTCATTCTCAAAAATTGCTCATCCCAGTTATAGCAATCGTATTGCAGGCGAACGATTTTTTTTCCTAAGCGATTCATGTTTTTAATTTCTGCGGCAGCTGTATCAAGAGCGATGACTTTGGTTTTTAATTCCGGCATGTGCGAAAGAAGGGTGTTTTGAAAATACGTCGAGCGCGCCAGACCATCGAATCCAATTTCATTGACTTCGAGAAGTTGCGGCGGCCGACTGGCATCGGGCCTTCCGACGATCGCCATATCAAAACGAAAGCTTCCCGTCATGCGGTTAGGCCGATGTTTTAATACGTGAAGCTCATTGATCAGATAGTTCCGCACAGGCCCTTCTGGGATAAGTGCTTTGACTTCTTCTTCCGGCAAAGAAATAAGTTTTAAAAGAAAGGTCGTGATATCTCGGCAGGTTTTCTCGATCACTGGGAAATAAGACTCCGGAATTAAGCGCGGTAAGATAGAAAAATCATCGTGATGAACTCCATCGAGTTCCGAATCCACGAATGTATTCCAAATGTTTATTTTATGATCAGGATTATCGTATTCTTTCAGAATCGGATGGGAGTGACGGGAAGGACTTTCGTGAAAATATTTTTTGAATTTCATTAATAGAATTATAAGGGGAGACAGGAGAAAGCCTAAGGAATAAATTAACAGACTAGGAAAGACAGGTTCCCCCTTTGAAGAGGAGGAACCTGATGAAAATTAACGAAATTCGACTCCATCTTGAAGAGCATCAGCACGCTCTTTTGTCATGCTTGAAAGGCACGACACGAGAAGTACTTTCGCAAAGCTTCCGTCTCTCATTTCATCGGCCTGGTAGGCGCAATCAGCATCCTTGAAGGTAATCCAAGCGCGCTGAGCGGCCTTGAGCTTCCCCTTCCCTATTATATCGAGCTTTGCCATCAGACTTTTATAATTTGCATTTAGGCGAGTATCTTCAACTTTGAGCTTCGCCGCTTCACACGAATAAATATCATAGGTCGACATTTCATCTTGGC